>NZ_JBARVX010000396.1:0-9582 GCF_049646505.1 Microcoleus sp. | reverse complement strand
GTGTCAAAATGGCTGTCACAACTTTGACGGCAAACAAACTCCGCAGCAGCTTGACGATGTTAGGAATTATTATTGGTAATGCCTCTGTAATTTCGATGATCGGTATCGGCGAAGGAGCACAGACGTTTATTGCGGGACAAGTTAACTCTCTGGGGTCAAATTTACTGTTTATCATTCCCGGAAGTCCTGAAGCGCAAAGTCGCCCGGTGATTCCGCCTCAGACTTTGGTGTTGGAAGATGCAGAGGCGATCGCCTCTCAAGTTGCTTCTGTAGACGAAGTTGCACCAACTCTCAATGATAGTCAACTCGTTACCTTCCGCAACAAAAATGTTTCGTCTTCTGTTGTCGGAACTACACCAGAATTTCTGACTGTCAGAAGCTTTGATGTTGGTCAAGGTCGATTTTTAAGCAAGTTAGATTTACAAAGACAAGAAAATGTAGTTGCTTTAGGTTCAGAAGCAGCAGAACAATTGTTTGGTAATGCACAGCCAGTTGGTCAATATGTTCGTATCAAAAATTCGACTTTTCAAGTGATTGGAGTGATGCAGCCAAAGGGTTCGACTTTTGGCGACAATCAAGATATGAATGTTTATTTGCCGCTAACAACGATGGCTAATCGGATTGTCGGTCGTTCGTCTCCCTACGGTACTAAGGTAACATTTATTTCGGTTTCAATCAAGGATGAGAGTTTGATGCGGGCGGCGCAGTTTCAAATAGAAAATCTGCTCAGATTGCGCCACAATATTACTAAAGAGGATGATTTTACTGTCCGAAATCAGAAGGATTTAATGAATACTTTGGGCAGCATTACTGGTGCTTTGACTCTGATGCTGGCTTTTGTGGCGGCAATTTCGCTGTTTGTGGGCGGCATCGGAATTATGAATATTATGCTGGTTTCTGTGACGGAACGCACGAAGGAAATTGGACTGAGAAAGGCGATCGGTGCTTCTGGACAGGATATCTTGATTCAGTTTATGATTGAGGCTGTGATTTTGTCGGCGGCTGGTGGTGCGATCGGCACTGGATTCGGTATCGGCGGTGTGCTTTTAGTTTCTGCTTTTACTCCTTTGCAAGCTAGCGTGTCCCCAGTGGCGATCGCCCTTGCAGTTGGCGTTTCCGGCAGTATCGGCTTATTTTTCGGCATCGTACCCGCAAAACAAGCTGCTAAATTAGACCCGATTGTGGCACTCAGAAGTGCTTAATTAGTCATTAGTCAATAGTCAGTAGTCAGTAGTCATTAGTCAGTAGTCATTAGTCATTAGTCATTAGTCATTGGTTATTAGTCATTGGTTATTAGTCATTAGTCAGTAGTCAGTAGTCAGTAGTCATTAGTCAGTAGTCATTAGTCATTAGTCATTAGTCATTGGTTATTTGTGGGTTTAAATTACAATGCCCGATGCCCGATGCCCAATGCCCGATGCCCAATGCCCGATGCCCAATAACAAATAACAAATAACAAATAACAAATAACAACTAACAACTAACAACTAACAAAGTATGAATTTTCTTGAAAGCGTCAAAATGGCCGGTCAAACACTGGTAGCAAACAAAACTCGCAGCAGTTTAACGATGATTGGGATGATTGTCGGAAATGCTTCGGTAATTGCGATGATTGGAATTGGAGAGGGAGCACAAAAATTTGTAGCTGGACAAGTTCAATCCCTGGGTACAAATGTATTGATCGTGAGGCCGGGAGTACCCAATGCTAGGCGAAGTTCGATCGCCAGCGCGCCTCAGACATTGATAGTAGAGGATGGTAAGGCGATCGCCTCTCAAGTCCCTTCGGTGCAAGGTGTTTCAGCAGAGCTCAACAGTTCTGAACTCGTTCGCTACGGTAACAAAAATGTTTCGTCTCTCATTTTTGGCACAATTCCAGAATTTCTCACTGTCAGAAATTTTGAAATGGCTAAAGGGCGATTTTTGACGGAACTCGATGTCAGACAAAACAATCAAGTTGTAGTGCTCGGTTCAGAATTGGCCGAGAAACTGTTTGAGACTGCTAACCCCCTCGGGGAACAAGTGCGAGTCAAAAATGTCAGCATGAAAGTGATTGGAGTATTGGCATCCAAAGGTACATCTTTTGGTACGAATTATGATAACTCGGCTGTTGTGCCGATCGCCACAATGGCCAACCGGATTGTCGGGCGGAAATCTCCCTACGGTTTAGCTGTCACCTCGCTGTTTATTTCTATTCAAGATGAGTCGAAAATGGACGCGGCTCAATTTCAGGTAGAAAACTTGCTGAGACTGCGGCACAAGATTACTACAGAAGATGACTTTACTGTCAGAAATCAGAAAGATTTAATGGCGACAATGGACTCGATTTCCGGGGCTCTGACACTGATGCTAACTGCTGTTGCTAGCATTTCTCTGTTGGTAGGCGGCATTGGGATTATGAACATTATGCTTGTGTCTGTGAGCGAGCGGACTCAAGAAATCGGGCTGAGAAAGGCGATCGGGGCTTCCCAAAACGATATCTTGTTTCAATTTATTGTCGAAGCTGTATTTTTATCCGCGGCCGGAGGGATAGTAGGTACTTGCGTAGGTGTCGGCGGTATCTTGCTTGTAGGTAATTTTACGCCCCTGCAAGCTGGCATTTCACCTGTGGCGATCGCCCTTGCTGTCAGCGTGTCCGGCACTGTAGGTCTGTTTTTCGGCGTTGTCCCGGCGCGTCAGGCATCCAAACTCGACCCGATCGCAGCCTTGAGAAGTGCTTAAAAAATAAACACAAATCTAATTTACTTAAGTAAATACCGAATCTGCAACATATATAATATTACAGCTTCGTGCTAACCAGGATATATATATCTTGAGAGCTTAATCAAACCAGGGTAATTGTAAATATTTATCAAAAGTCATTGAGTTTTAGGTATATATAAAACAAAAAAATTTATAAAAATGAGTGAAAAATTAAAGATTCAATAAAGTTGTGCTCCGGGTATCTACTTAGTAAGACGAAAATCTAATAACCTAAATTAGAAGCAAAGATATCCGAGCATTTATTGATGCGATGAGTCTTTGCTACCATTTAATAATCAAAAATATCCCATAAACACCAATGGTTTCTCTTACCGGTACTGCGAAATTCGACTTCCTCGAAGGAACTTCAGAACCAGACAGAATTAACGCCTTGGATGGCAACGACATAATTTACGCCAACAGCGGAGACGACTATCTCGAAGGGGATGCAGGCAAAGACAAAATCTGCGGCGATCGAGGCAACGATACAATTGTCGGCGGTGCAGACGATGACATCATTTGGGGTGGCAAAGGCAGCGACCTAATTTTGGGCGAATCCGGCAACGATACAATTGTCGGCGGCGCGGGTAGCGATACCGTGACCGGCGGCACAGGCGATGACATTTTTGTCATTGCTAAAGACAACGGCGGCCGCACTTTAGCCACGGCTGACTACATCACCGACTTCGGCAGCGGCAACGACAAAATTCAATTGCTAGACGGCCTGGCATTTAACGACTTAAACATCCAGCAAGGCACAGACGCTAACAGCAACAGTACCGTAATTCAAGACAAACTCACGGGCGAGTATTTAGCAGTATTGCCGGGAGTCAACAGCAGCACGATCGACCGATCCAACTTCACAACTCACCTGTCGGGAAACCCCGTCAGAGATTGGAACGGAGTCATACTAAATGCAGTGCGGACAGCCAACACCCCGCCTCCGGCAGCCTCCCGCAACATGGCAATCATGCACGCAGCCATTTACGACTCTGTAAACTCGATCGGCAAAAAATACAGCCCTTACCGCGTCAGCATAGATGCACCAGCAGGCACATCAGAAGAAGCTGCCACAGTAGCAGCAGCCCACCGCGCCTTAGTCAACCTTTACCCAGCACAAGCATTCAAATTCGATGCAGCGCTGCAATCATCTCTAGCAAAAATTCCCGACGGCAAAGCCAAAACAGACGGCATCGCCCTCGGACAAGAAGTTGCCGACCAAATTATCAGTTGGCGCAGTACAGACGGCGCGGACAAAACAGTCACGTACCAGGGCAAAACAAACCCCGGCAGTTGGATACCGACTCCCGCAGGTTTCGCAGCACCGCTGCTGCCCCAGTGGCCGGATGTGACTCCCTTTGCCGTGACTAGCGCTTCCCAGTTCCGCCCGCCCGCCCCCCCCGCCCTCGACAGCGCCAAGTATGCAGAGGAACTCAATTTTGTCAAAGAAATCGGCAAAATCGACAGTCTGACGCGGACGCCAGATCAAAGTGCGATCGCCAACTTTTGGGCCAACGGCGCAGGGACGTTTACTCCCCCCGGCCACTGGAACCAAATCGCCCAAGAAGCATCAGCCATCGCCGGCACATCTTTGGAAGATAGCGCCCGCTTGTTCGCCCTGCTAAATATTGCTTCGGCCGATGCAGCTATTAGCTGCTGGGATGCCAAGTATCATTACGACTTCTGGCGGCCGATGACAGCTATTGTGCAAGCTGACAGAGACAACAATCCCAACACCACAGCCGACCCCCAGTGGATGCCAATGCTGGAAAATCCCCCCTTCCCGGAGTATACGTCAGGACACAGTACCTTTAGCGGTGCAGCCGATGCCGTTATGAGTTCTGTATTGGGTGCGGATTTTGGCTTTGCCGATCGGGGAGACAACTCTATCAACAGTTTGCGAACCTATCAAAACTTCAGCGAAGCGGCCGACGAATCGGGGATGAGCCGCCTTTACGGAGGCATTCATTTCATGAGTTCTAACCTAAATGGTTTGAGTTCTGGGAGAAATGTGGGGAATTATGTTGTGCAGAATTTCTTAGTTTAGGAGAGTGACGAGTCGATCGGGAAATGGCAAATTTTTATTTTCCATTTTCGATGGATCTTTGATGCGAGCCGATCGACCGCAGATATGAGGCAGATAAACACAGATTAACGCAGATAATTTCCAGATTGGAAAGTGAATGAGTGCAAGAAATTTAAACTATTGCAGCGCGCTATTCTTCCAGCAATTCCACAGTACCGAGATACCCGTCTACCCGCACTTTTTGACCGTCTCGCAGGCGAGTTGTAGCTTCTGGAATATTCATAACTGCCGGAATTTTGTACTCGCGAGCGATAATTGCTCCGTGAGATAGTTGTCCGCCAACTTCAGATATAATTGCTGTTGCTACTAACAGCAGCGGTGCCCAACCTGCATCGGTGTAGGGTACGACAACGATCGCACTTTCTCCTAAATCTGCGGTGGCGGTGCGGCAAATCTTGACAAAACCTTCGACGCAGCCGATACTTGCGGGGATTCCCTGCATAATGCCAGTTGCGGATGTTGCCGAGTCGATCGACCTTTGCCGAGAATTTGGCAGCAAATTGCCGTAGACTACAGCAGGAATCGGGCGATCGCGATCGGCTAACAGGCGATCGCGCCTTTGGCTAATCGTATCCTGAAAACCAACACTCGCGCCGCTGCGAATCCACTGCTGAATCTCCCCAAATTCCAGATAAAAAATATCCCCAGCTTCCTCAAATACCTGCATTTCCAATCCGCAAGCCTCAATCTCCAAAAAAGTCCAGCGCAAATCAGCCAACAACCGGGCGTAAACTTGGCTAATTTCATTTTTGACTGCAGTTCTTTCCTGACATTTATCCAATCGCCATTTCTGCCAAAAACTCAAACCCAACTTTCGACTTTCATCTAAATTAGTTACAGCAGATTTTTGAGCCATAGTTACGATTAACTTTTGGTAAATTTCCGGTTGTTCGCGCCAAGTAGCAACAGCGATATCCGTCCCCACTTCGCTCAAATATCCGTAAGTATCAAGCCACTCTGCAAATTCCGCTTGCAGCGCCGAGCTTTCAGCAAACATCTGCGTTAGTTGTGCCGTTGAAATAGTTTCGTTAGATTGCGAAATTGCAGCTTGTCGCAACTTGTTTGCTAACTGCTGCAAAGCCCGCACCGAAGCAATTTCCGGTGCATTACCATTGTCCAACCATTCATCGGGAACGCGAAAAATTGCTTTACGAATTGCCAGCCCGATCGGCCCTAAGATATTGTAGTAAGTAATCGGTTTCAGCCACTCCTGAATTTGCTCTGCTCTCGCCAACAACTCCGACAAATATTGATAATTGGGAATTGGGAATTGGGCATTGGGCATTGGGAATTGGGCATTGGGAATTGGGCATTGGGAATTGGGAATTGGGAATTGGGCATTGGGAATTGGGAATTGGGAATTGGGAATTGGGAATTGGGAATTGGGAATTGGGAATTGGGCATTGGGCATTGGGCATTGGGCATTGGGCATTGGGAATTGGTAATTCTGCAAATTTTGCAGTGCAGGGAGGAAAATAGAAGTGCGATCGCCCTCAAAATCTGCATTCAGCGCCCTCTCCCGCTGCACCAAACGCCACAAACCGGGCAAAGAAGGCAAAATCTTCCCCAAAGGCGGTTTACCCATCTTCTGCCCTCTCAGCAAAAATTCCAAACCCTGCTCCGGCAATCCCATCATCCGAAAAATTTCGCCCAACAAAGTCGCATTAAAATAGGCGTGGGAACCAAGCAAAGTTGCTGTTTCATTAAAATTTAGATTAGCAGCGCGATCGCCCAAAACCACCTGAAAAATCTCTCCCCAAACCCCGCAAGTCAGCGGCCGATTAATCGACCAAGTTAGCGGGCGAATTGCACCGGGAATCACTTCTGCCGCAATAGTCCGCGTCCAAAACGGCTGCAAATTAGTAATCGGGCGGCTTTGCAAAATCCAAACTTTTTCCCCGTCCCAACTCCACTCAATATCCTGCGGGATGCCGTGAAAAAAAGCTTCGATGGCTTGCGCTTGTTTCACTAATTCTGATACAATAGATTCATCAATAATTGAACTAAATTCTAGGGTTATTAACTTTTCTTCTAAAGTTTCAGGTTGGCTAAAATCAACTTCCAAATGAACCGGAGTAACTTGCCCGCCAACAACAGATGCAGCACCTGCAGGCAAAGCTTCAATAATGATTTGGGAACCGCCATCTAAAGGATTGCGGCTGAACATAACTCCGGCAATTTTGCTTTCAATATAAGGCTGAATCAATACAGCCATTTGTGTATCTGGCAGTTGTCGCTGACGGCGGTAAGCCACAGCTTCGGAAGTCCAATAAGACTGGCGGCAGCAATTAATGCCGTCGAGCAATTCTGCTTCAGTCAAAACAGGCCCGATGGTTTGATATTGTCCGGCGGCGGAACTAAAATCGCCATCTTCTCCCGCAGCAGAAGAGCGCACAATTATACGATTTGGGATTTTTGCTTTGAGGTTTTGGATGACAGAATTACTGATTGAAGGGCGATCGCACTTCCGATTATTTCCTCGGCCTATTTTCCTATTCTTAACATCCGTTACATCCGCTACAAAATCCGCTGCCGAACTGCCCTCTTCCCTCTTTCTTACATCCGCTACATCCGCTACAAAATCCGCTGCCGAACTGCCTTCTTCCTTCAAATATGGCAAAATCCAACCAACAGGAACATTAAAACCAGCACGTTTCAGTTGAGACAACTTAGCAGCTTTATCGCCGCAGATTGCGGCATCCAGCGAGTCATCTAGAGAAAACAATTGTTCCGATTTAGATAAAGCCATATCATCACCCTGACGAATATTAATCGCTGCTAACAACAAAGCTAATCCGGCTGCTGCTAAAAATTCGGGCAAAGATTGTCGCCACACCCAAACCCAGAGAGGAGTGCACAGACAGCCGCAGCGGGAAGCAAACAGTCTCGCCCGATCGCCCTTACCCCACCACCGCTGTGCCAAACCCCACACCAGCAGCCCCCAGATGCCCGACGAGACAGCCACCGGCGGCGAAAATACCAAAAGACCCCAAACGGCATTAGTGACACCTCCACCTCCGGCGATCGCGTAACGGGCAGCAACTAGAGGAATCAACAGGGCGATCGCAATTTCCGGTGCATCCGGGAAGCAAAATCTGCCCGCCAAAACCGGTAAAATACCCCGGCCAACTTCCGCCAACACCGCAGCAATCCCCGCCAATTTCCCGCCGTGAATGAAAGCAGCCGAAACACCAACATTTCCCGTGCCCAACCGCCTCAAATCACCGCCGCCCACCAGTCGCACCGCCCAGCTAGTAAGCGGCAAAGCACCGAGGGCAAAACTGGCAGCTAACAGCAATGCCATTGTCAACAGCGACATAAAATCAGCCCCAAAATTCCCATATCTCAGTATTATGGCTGCAATTCAGTCACTTTTTCAGCCTTCAGATATATTGCGCGATCGCCAACAGCACATAAAATGATAAAGAAGTAAAGTAAATAAGGATTTTAACCTAATGGTAGAAAGCAACCTAATTGTTCCGATCTCAGTTCTTGGTGTTGGATTTGTAGCTGCGGTTAGCATCGGCTCCATTGCGTGGTACAATTCCAAGCGTCCCCCCGGCTGGGAATCCAAAGAACGGCCTGATTTTGTTCCGAAAGTTGATAAAGACGATTTAATTGCGGATGCTTCTGAGACAAAAGGTAAGTAAAATCTAATTTTTTGAGACAAGACGTAGCGACAGTTTCATTGCCGATCGATATGTCGCTAAAAACCCGGTTTCTACGAGTTTCGCGTTGAGTGACGATAAATCACGCAAGAAACCGGGTTCCTGAAGTTGCAAGTTTAAATTTAACTTTTCGGGGGTTACTCAAATCCCACCCACAAAAGTTTAGAAAAACAGGATTGTTAAAATTAGATGCGCGGCAGCTTAGAGCCTGGGAATGAGAAAAAATGCTAAAAAAGCTCGATCGCCCGCTACAATAAATAAGAGCCGGCACCGCCTTTTGCAATGAATCCAGAATCAACTCTCGCCAGACTACAAGCTACACTTCCCGACGGAAAACTGCCTTCTAGCTACGGGGTTTACTTCAAAAACACCCTAGTAGCCCTGTGTCACGCCCTAGAAGACCACATCTTGCAAACCAGCAGCGGGGACGAACTCGAACTCAAACCCCTAGTTTTGGTGACGTTTCAGCAGGGAAAATGGTATTTGCAGGAAGCCGATCGCTACCTGGATATTGCTAACGCCTCTCGGCGCGTTGTCATCGGTGCAGTAGCCGACAGCGGTTTCGCTACCCACAAAACCGGGCAATTAGAAAATGTATCTTTAATAAATCTCGATGAAAACGACCCCATCATCGAAGAATGGAATTTAATCATCCTCGCCCCGACATACAAAGCAATGGTGCTTTGCCGCGAACTTTCTACCGAAGAATATTTGCCAGAGGGCAAGCCAGAAGTTGATACAGAGCGAAAATTCTACGGTTTGTGGTCTTTTGACCAGTCTTTGGTGTCTGCGGCTGCAGAAATTTTTATAGAACAAACACGACATTATAATTCTTCCCTAGCCGACAGTTTGCTAGAAATTTACCATGAAATTCTTGCCACAAAAGGCCCGCCCTTAGCAGACATTAGCGGCGTAGTATCGCGGATCGTCACTTACCTGCAAAGTTCTCAGCAGCAAATGGTAGCAATTAACCGCCAAACCCGCGATTTGTGGGAATTGGAAGGTCAAGCTTTGCGCGTCAGCCGCAATTTGAACGCTAACAAACTGCAAGCTTTTCTGCGGATGGCCCAGCGCGTGGACGAACGCGAT
>NZ_JBARVX010000395.1:0-7247 GCF_049646505.1 Microcoleus sp. | reverse complement strand
GAGAATCAGGGGGATTGGGCTGTTTAGCCTCTTCTGCATCTTGCCGTTTTTCTCCACAGATATTGATATGAGTTCTATTAATTTTACTATTAACAATTTGTGAAGAGTTACCAAAATTGTAAATACTAGATACTGCTTTGCTTTCTAAAATAGATCGAACATTAGATTTTTTAATATCTTCTCCCAATATCTCTGAGAGTATTTTCCATAATTTTCTAGCAACTTGTTTAATATGATCTTCACTACGATTGCACTTTTTCGCTATTTTGGGATATTTCTCACCTTGCCAAACTTCCTTTAATATACATCTTTGTAATGAATCAAGATGTTTTTCCGTTTTCACAAATACTTGATCGTCAGTCCATTGCAAAACCTCTTCGATATCCATAGCTAAAAGTGGGTTTATTTTTCTAAGTCACACTATATCACACTTTGTAACACTTTGCCAGCTAAATCACACTTTTTATTGCTATTGAAAATCATGGGAAAACAATTAACTGTACACTAAACAACACTTTTATGAATATGCAAAAATCTATTTTTAGATTAAAATCAAATAACGACAGATACCAGAAATCTAGTCAAAATCTATACGTTATCAAATGATATGGAGGAAATATGACACGCTTTAACTGGTTTGTCAAAGACTCATCTCAAGGAGATCACAAACTCACTTCGGAGGATGTGCAGCGAATAGTTCGTGATTTCAATCAATGCTTGTCACGCATTCAGGGGATACCTGAAGTTTTAGAAGAGATAACCTTTGACGATGCTATAAGCTATTTCCACAGCGATCTCCCTGGGACTCCTAATGTTAAAAAAGGAGCAATTATGCGCCAAGAGCATCCCGAAGGGCAATTCTTAGGACAAGTGTTTTTGGATGTAAATAATAACCTTGTTTGTCGTCCAAATGAAATACCTTATGGTCGTCAGTTGGTGGCTAAAAAACTAGACAAAAAATTAACTGATGTTTTGGGCGATCGAGAATTAATTACTATTGATTTGAATGCTCAACAATCTGGTGAACATCAGCTTACTGAAGAAACCCCTAGAAAATCGAGAATTGTAAAAATCTCTAAGATAGTTAGTATCATTATTTGGTCAATTATAATTCTAATTGTATTAATTCCGTTGCTGGGAAGATTAGTTATGAGTCAGGCTTTAGCGGCAGAATTCACCTCTCCTCCATCCAGAGAATTTACTCAATCTATAGTGGCATTTGGTGGAAGAGAAGAAGCTTTTAAAAAAGCTCTTAACACGGCAAATCAAAGTGCTAAAAAATATGCTAGTAATGAATTAGATCGGTGGGAGGAACAATTAATTAATCGAATAGATACGGATTTTTTAAATTGGTATTTTAATTATTTTAATCAGAAACAGCAAGAATTTGGTATTCTTTTTGAATATGTTGGCGAGAATTTAATGAACGGGTTTGATCGGAGCATAGTCAATGAAAAGATTGCCAAAAGCATAAATAACAATATTCAAAGAGAATTTGCTAGGAGAGTATTGCAAGCAAATTCAGCAGAGATAAAATTTCATACCATAGTAATTGATACAGCTAATTTTTTTATTGAACAAGTATCTAAAGAATTTGAAGATGTGCCGAAAATGTATAAAATCCCCCAAGCCGACTGGAATAAATATTTAGAAGGTATAAATTTTAGGTTAGAAAATGAACGAGGAGATGAAGTATCTTTAGTAAGATTTGTAGGTGCTGCTGGAACTGCTAAACTTACTGCTACAATTGCTGCTAAAGCAGGTAGTAAAGCTGTAGCTGCTCTTTCTTCGCAACTAGGAAGTATGATTGAACCTACCCTTGCCATAGCTTTAATTGCTTGGGATTACTGGGATTATACTCAAGGAGTTCAAGAAAACAAGCCCCGTTTGCGTGAAGATTTAGTCAACTCATTACATGACATCAAAAAATCTATTTTGAGCGACCCAGAACATAGTGTAATGTCTGTTATCAATGAATTAGAGAAACAAATTAAAAATAGTGTTTTACAGGCGAAATTTCCTGCTTAAAAGTTGAGGACTGGTATGCTTTTTATCTAGATAGCAACTTTAGGCTGCGTCAGGGAAAATAAATCTCTAACTTGAGAACATGACTGGCCCTGACGCACTGTTCCACATTTAACTAGCGAGACCCAGCTTCAATTGCAGAATTGGCTATTTGAACGAGAACTTTTTCTGATCCATTCTTCATCGTTACTCGGTACAAAACGCCTTGATACTGCCATTCAACTAAGGCCGTGCAAGAAGCACCGCAGCCATTAGAAAAAACTCCTTGTGTTCTGCCAGCTAATTGAATGGTTTTGAATTCACTCCTAAATCCTCTGATCGGTGGTTCGGCTGGTTCTCCACCTCTTTCTGCTGAGATACTCCCGATATAGCAAGGCGTACTGCTGCAATTAGGTAGGGAGCCCATTTCAACACTATAGCCATTTGTTTCTACTCGGTTTGTCAGGTAAATTTTTTGTGAGAATGGAAGCTGACTGGGGAGAAAAATTGGTACTCTCGTCTTACCTTCAATCTGCGAAAGAATTTCACGAACTGGAAAAGAAATACTCGATCGCGAATTACCAGCTTGAGAATTAGCAGACTGAGGGCGAAACCCTTGCACAAAATTAGTCCACCGCTGAATTTTATTACCAGTAATATCTAAAATTGGAATAGAACGAGTCCTCGATATTGGCCGCCCTGCTTCCCCCTGAGAATATTCGATCGCAGTACGCTCTGGTTTCCCTAAACCATAACTATTAGCAATATCGCTAGCCAACTGACAGTTAATTCTGAATTCCCCCATGTCAATTTTACCATTTCCGGCGCGGTAATACCAAGTCCTACCGCCAGCGTTGGGTATCTCCTGACAATCAGAATATGTCACTTCAAACATCTTGGCAATATGCACGTCATAGAGGCGCAATTGACCCCCATAAGCAGATTTTGTGGTATTCGTTTCTGACACCGTAAGGGTATAAGTTCCTTCTGCGTGTTGCAGTCTCATGGGAACTTGTGTTTGAGCGAGCGCCCCTGGTATACCCTGAATGGAAGTTACAGATCCCCAACTCAAAGTAATAGCACCCAAACTTGTTAGCAATAATTCTTTTGTGCCTCTCATTTGTCCATTAAAAACTATTGGATAGTTGTATTATAGAGCTTTAGTTTATCTGAAGAAAAAAGTTTTGCTTCTTCCTTGGTTACACACTCTATATCTATTGGTAATCAAATTCCGATCGCACCTCATTAACATCTGATTTTAGACTGCTACTCTCGCTCAACCCAGTATTGTGTTCTACGCTTCTGATGTGCAACCGCTAAAATCCGAATTCTATCGCCTTCTAGGATGCGATAAAGATGAAATATCACGTTTTTCATTGCAGAAGCCCACGAATCTTCTGAAACACTTGTTGAGTCGGAATACCAGTGACTTGGCCGCCATCCATTTCTCGATCGCGCCTTTGGGCTTCTTCGACCCAGACAGATGCCACTTCTGGATCAATTTCACTACTTTGTCCCAAGTGCTTTAGGAGTCGCGATAGCAATATTGCTTGAGAATCCCTTGGCAATGCCATAACCTCAGCTTCAAGATTTTCAATAGTCATAATATTTAAGGATTTTATGATACATTAATTCTATCATACTTGATAATCAATTGACAAAAATCCCTCAACTTTAGAGGTTCTCCCAATCACTAATATCAACTTTAGCCTGTCGCAAAATTTTAGCTAAAAAGTTGGCACTGATATCACCTTGATGAGGATTGGGAATGGTGATGCGAAGGTTATCTTTCAACATAAACTGATGCCCTTTTCCCGAATAGGGGCCGTCAAATCCTACTTGTTTCAGGTAATAAATTAAGTCTCGACGTTTGATTGGTTTTAAAGGGGGCATCAGGCAACATCTTTGGTAATTGTAAGGTCGATATTATCGAGGACGGGTAAAGGAAGATTCATGGTGAGACCAAGTAAAATCCAGTCTTCCAGTACCTCTTGCAATTCTTCTCGACAAGCTTCGAGAGTTACAGCATTTGCATAGACTCCCTCACAGATAGGAATTTCTCCGTAGAAAGTCCCATCATCACGAAAGATTTCATACTTAGCTTGCTTCATCGCAGCTTGGATGTATTTAGTTAACATATTAAAGCAATCTCCTTTAAGGTGACAAAACGAATTGGGATGATATCAAGCCAACCTTGATTAGCAATAGAAACAAAGAAAATTATGGCGTGTCCGTTGAGATTACGATCGCCCAAAAGAATCACGCTTTAGCATCAAGTTTTGCCTTAGCCGCTCGAAGCTTTTCCCAAGCCGCTTCCGTTCCTGGTCTTGGTGGCTGGGCGGCAATTCTGGCAATCAGATCGCGATTTTTTTCTTCGTAGTACAGCCGCAGTTCCTCAGCTTCTTTAAGAACCATTTGATACTCGGCTTCAACATCCGCGCGATTTGCCTCAATATAAGTTAAAGCCGCGTTAATTTGTGCTTCTGTAAGGTCAAACAATCCCCTGATAAACTTAGGCGGATATTGAGCCGTTACATAGTCCATGATGTCGTAGATAGTGATGCGCGTACCTGCGATCGTCAGTCCTCTTTCTGTACGGATAATAGCTGTTTGTTCGTTGGATATAGTTGTCATGCCTCTAACCTCTTTGAAGTTATTTCTATGTTATACCAATTCTCAAAAGTCTTGCAACAACTTCAACTAAACGAAGCAAGCCACAGCGGCAGCATCAACAGCAAACCGAGGGAAGTGAGGGCGATGCTGCTAGCTAACAAATCGCGATCGAGATCGTATATTTCTGCTAAAATCAGCACCGAAAGAGCTGTGGGCGTTCCCGACATCAACACCAACACCAACCTCGGATCGCCGCTCAATCCAAAAAAACTAGCACCCAATCCGATCAGCACCGGCACAATTACCACTTTTAACAGCGACGGGATTAACGCTAGTTCAAAACTTTGCCATGTTTTAATCGATCGCAAACGGATACCAACCAGGAGCAGAGCACTGGCAATTACCACCCAAACTGCTACCTGCAATCCCGATTCCACTGTCTCGGACAGGGGGATGTTTCTGGTGAAAAAACCAATTAAAAATGCCCACAGGGCGGGAACTGTCAACAGGTCCCGGAGCTGAGTCCACCAGTGTTTTTTTTGCTCGGAATTCCCGAAATAGCTAGCAATAAATACACCGAAACCGTAGGTTCCGATCACGTTGTTAGTGAGGCTGTACAAGACCGCCCAGTTGCTGTTATTGCTGCTGATGATAGCGGGGGTGATTGCTAATCCGACAAACCCTGTATTTGCTAGCATGGCAGCTAGGATAAAACTGCCTTGGCTCGATCGCTTCCGGGAATTTACATTTAATAAAAATAAATTGAGTCGAGAATTTTTGCCTTGAAAATATGGCTTTTTGACGTGAGCCGCACTCAGCCGCCACAATAACAGCCAAGTCAACCAAGCTAAACTCGTACTCAGAAATAACACGAATATGGCGATCGCCGGTGTGAATACCACAGCACCGGAAAAATCGCTCTGACGGGCTAAAACTAAAATTTGCAGCGGTATCCCGATCCAGAAAAGAAAGCGGCTTAGCAGCTTAGGAAAATCAACTGGGATGTACCGAAACAGCAGCAGTCCCAAGCCCGTCCAAATAACTAGAGGCGTATAAGCATGAAATAAGGTCTCAATCATAAAAATTTAACTTGACAATTGGAAATGCCTTTATCTATTAATTTTAATCCTAAAATCAGTTTTAAAAATGCGAATTGTCGTTAGCGGAGCCCGCCCCTACGGGGGCTGCGCCAACGAAGAGGATCGCCCGAAGCAGACTTTTTAGCCCTAGGGTGCCGACAGCACTCCGGCGATCCCAAATTCCCGCCAAAATTCCCGCAACCTTCAGATTCAGAAAACCCGACCTCTGTTAATTTGACAAATGTACGATCGAGTTATCTTGCCTTAGACGAACAGACGTGCAACGTTTTCCTGCAATTGCGATCGAACCGAAACAGGGCGAAACTAAAGCTGCTGATGAGTTGCACTCATTAGTTCAATTTCAAAGCATTAACAGGCACCTCATCCCAAGAATTAACAGTCCGCAAGGTAGCAACCCAGCCCTGCTGCTTTTGATCTGCCGTCAAATTCTGCTCAAAAGATTCGTGACATTCCTTTGCTTGAGTCTCATCGCAACAAGCAATGCAAGAATAAAGAATGCCCGACGGATCGATTTGCTCGTTTACCCAAATAATCACGATCTACTCTCTCAATTCACTTAACTATTATCTAAATTTTCCTATGTTTTTGTCAATTAAGTAGGTATTAATTAACCAAAGTGCGGCATTTTAGGTGAACAGGCTGTCCGGCCTGTTCCACACACAGGTAATATGCCTGTTCCACAACAGATATTTTTTTGTGGAGTGGGCTTCTAGCCCGCTCAAGATGTCTGTTTCACCACATTGATTCAATTAGTTTAACAGGCCGGACAGCCTGTTCCACACTTAACAGGCTGTCCGGCCTGTTCCGCACGAACCCTAAATTACTTCGAGGCCAAACTCGCCAAAGACTCGCCCGCAACCCGGCAAATCCGCCATTCGGGCATCACATCAGCACCAATACCCTTGTAAAATCCGATCGCCAATTCATTCCAATCCAAAACACTCCACTCCAAACGCCCGCAGTTTCTTTCAACTGTCAACCGCGCCAAATAAACAATCAAAGACTTGCCAATTCCCCGCCCTCGAAACTCAGGAAGCACAAACAAATCCTCCAAATAAATCCCCGGCTGAGTCAAAAAAGTAGAATAATTGTAAAAAAACAGCGCCCAGCCCACAACACGATTTTCCGACTCTGCTAAAATCGCTTCTGCAAAAGGTCTCGCGCCAAACAAATGATTTTCCAAATCAACCGCATTACCAGTAACGGCATGAGATAATTTTTCGTATTCAGCTAAAGCCTTAATCAAGTCAAACAGCACCGGCACGTCGGCGCGGGTAGCTGGACGCAAAATCACCTCATCAGACATAAATCAATTAAGTAGTAAGCGACAATCAACAATTAAAAATATAGCAGAAGTCAGTAGTCATTGGTCAGTAGTCAGTAGTCAGTAGTCAGTAGTCAGTAGTCAGTAGTCAGTAGTCAGTAGTCAGTAGTCAGTAGTCATATCATGTCCGGTCAATTGACCGCTTTAAAATTGGTTCGCAGTGTGGAATGCGAGTCCGCTCGCTCAGTTGCGGACTCGCATTCCAC
>NZ_JBARVX010000394.1:0-3075 GCF_049646505.1 Microcoleus sp. | reverse complement strand
AACTAACAACTAACAACTAACAACTAACAACTAACAACTAACAACTAACAACTAACAACTAACAACTAACAACTAACAACTAACAACTAACAACTAACAACTAACAACTAACAACTAACTATTTGCTTTTGGGTAAAACACATCGCAATTCCTTTTTCGTAGTAAGCCGCCTCGTTAATGAAAATTGGATATACTGTCGATTTGCCTTGATAGAAGACCGACTCACCATCAAAGGTCAAAAACATCGGATCGCCGGGATTTAGGGCTTCATAATCTCTGGATTGTAGCTGAGGATGAATCATTGCCTGAATCTCTCCCTTTTCGTTTCTGGGATAGTCGATCGCCCCGATGGTGCGATAAACAGTCAGGGGATTTGTTGCAGCAGGCATTGTGCCTTGATTGTAGCTTTCTACGCAGTCTAAAATTGTGCCGACAACTTGCTCGGTTTGCTGAAATAAAGAGGCATCTAATACGCCTTGTGGCACTGCACCAACCTCCAGCGTACCGCCTAATTCAGAAAGCGATCGCAGCAAAGGACTATCATAATTGTTAGTTGCCGAAACCAGCAGCTTGAGGCGGGGATACACAGAGGTTAAATAAGCTGCTAGTTGCAGGTTAAAAGGATGCTGGCTGGCGAGAATAAATGTTAGCCCCATGTTGGATGTGGTGCTGTGCAAATCGATAATTAAGTTTTGCTGCGGAGTGGTTTTTGAGCTAAAAATGTGGTAGATTGCTTTTGCCCGCTGCGCTTCGTAGGTGGAGAGGTGGGGATTTTGTAAATCTTGCTGTCGAAAGCAGCGGTTGAGGTCGATATCGACGTAGCGTCTGCCGATTTCGGAGGCTTTGGGATTGGCTAGCAGGGCGATTGTTTCAAAAGTCGATCGCCCAATTGACTGTTGTGGCGCGCGATCGAACTTCTTCACCAGGTAAATGCCTGTGAGTTCGTTTCCGTGGGTTCCTCCCACTATGGCAACACGTTTAATTGGATTCATAAACAAAAAACTCCCTATCCCAAGCCTACCATCATTT
The DNA here is from genome assembly GCF_049646505.1 of Microcoleus sp. Classification (GTDB taxonomy): domain Bacteria; phylum Cyanobacteriota; class Cyanobacteriia; order Cyanobacteriales; family Microcoleaceae; genus Microcoleus. Next base: position 2,046 of record NZ_JBARVX010000394.1, on the reverse strand, counting down.
GTCATCATTTGGTAACAAAGACCTCAGAAACCGGGGTTCTTGGTATATTTCTCGTCACTCAAACCCTCGCATATCATGCGACTCCAAAATCTGTGTATTGTCGCAGGTAAGGTGCTTGAAAACCTAGAATAATGTCTGAATTGAGAATACCCATTTTCGACAGTTCGCTACCGATCGCCATTTCGGTGCTGTTATGCTGTATCCAAACTTTGCCATCAATTATGTCGAGATGTAACACACAACTGTGAACGCGACGATTACCATCCCAGCCAATGTTTGTAATTTGATAGCGATCGCGCTCTATGTCAAAAATGAGTTGGGAGTCAATTTCACCATTAGCAATAGGAACTGTCGCATAGTCCGTTAAGACTTGCTGAATTATTTTTCGATATTGTTCTACTCGATCCATTGTGTAATTACCTCATTAATAGGGTCATAAATTAGGCGTTTAATTTGGTATCTCTACAGATAACTGGGCAAATTCTCGCTGAAAAAACGATTCATATGTTCTGACGGGAATCGCCAAGTAAAGAATGCGATCGGGTTGGCTAATTTCCAAAGCTAGGCGGTAGTTTAAAAATTGTCCGAGGGCTACGTGGTAATCGGTTAGTGGAGATTCACCGAGGAAAGATTTGATTTCTACACCAATTTTTTTACCTTGACGCTCAGCAGCAAGTAAGCTTTTAGCACCTAGATCAATCTCAAATTTCGTCCCACCAACTTCTAGTCTAAGTGGGTCGTCTGTGATAACCCAGTTCTCTTTCTGAAGGGCTATTTTTACTGATGTATGGAAGATATCTTTAGCTGCCATTTAACTCTCTTTTAGTTCGCAGGCGCGATCGGCGGTGGATTGGGCAATCTCGAAATCGGATTTAGTGCATTGCTCAGTTCCGGCAAACATTCCAAACTGGATAAATTCAGGCGATACAGAAATGGATTACCCCGCTAAAAAAGTAATCAGCACGCGACTTTCATAAATGTTTTCGAGAAATTCTAACAGTTCGATAACTACATTTCTGTAAATCCTTTCAAATGCTTGGAGCATAATGATTCACCTCGCCTACAAAGTACGGTATATCGACTCGCTAGTTAATAATGCCAGTTTAACAAATCTTTCCGCAAAAATACAAATTTTTGATATGATAGTTGGATAGCTCCCCAGCATTGATAATTGAAAGTAGGATTTCTCGCACCCTGCGAAAATCTCAGAAACCAGGTTTCTCTCTATATTTCTCGTCACCCAACCAAAGACTCGCAGAAACCAGGTTTCTCGGCCCCGATTGATACTTCTCTCCGGTCAATTAGTCCGATCGCACAACAGCTTATTGCCAGCGTTGTCTTCGGACATGATAGGATCTAAAATTAAGGTGATCCGGGCGATCGCCCCCACAGCCAAAATCCCGGTATTTGCCATGCGTAAAATTGTACTCTTCATTGCATCGAGTTTGGACGGTTATATCGCGCGATCGAATGGCGAGATTGACTGGCTGTATACAGACCAAAATTACGGCTATACTAAATTTTTAGATAGCATCGATACAGTCCTCATGGGTCGCAAAACCTACGAACAAGTTCTAACTTTTGGCGAGTATCCCTACCAAGAAAAAAAAAGTTATGTTTTTACTAAAAATCTAGATTTTGTAGCAACTTCTGATGTGGAAGTAGTAACACAATTAGAGAGTTTTGTCAATGATTTGCGCTTGATAGATGGCAAAAATATTTGGTTGGTGGGAGGCTCTTTGTTAATTCGCGATTTCCTGAACAAAAAGCTTGTAAACGAGTTAATTCTCTCGGTGCACCCGCTGATTTTGGGCGAAGGAATTCCTTTATTTGCTAATCCCAACACTACAGCTTTGCAGCTAACTGGATGTCAAACTTACAGTTCTGGTATGGTTCAGCTATCCTATGATGTGGCGACTTGAGGGCGCGCTTTGTTGTTAATACCAATTTTTTATGAAGCTGCATAGAATCAGATCCCCCCAGCCCCCTTAAAAAGGGGGAGTAAGAATTCAAAGTCCCCCTTTTTAAGGGGGATTTAGGGGGATC
>NZ_JBARVX010000393.1:0-7563 GCF_049646505.1 Microcoleus sp. | reverse complement strand
GGCGTTGCTGATTCTAAATATGAATCAACTTTTCGCTTGATGTTACAAAGCTCAGCATACTTGGCTTATAGCAATTGGGAAATCTTGAATTCATATTTGTATTCAGCAACGCCAGATTTAACATCTCAAAAATCTAACCGCAGAGAACGCAGAGAAATCAGAGAAACAGGAGAGAAATTCGAGCGAGCTGATTGTACTGGATTTCACATTACCACAAGACCTCTCTTCCCTCTTCTCTCTGCGCCAAGAGCGCCCTCTGCGGTAAAAAAAAAGGAGTTGCTGATTCTAAATATGAATCAACTTTTCGCTTGATGTTACAAAGCTAACCATACTTGGCTTATAGCAATTGGGAAATCTTGAATTCATATTTGTATTCAGCAACGCCGATTTTTCAACCAAAATACTAGATTGAAACCCTCAATCAGAGTTCAAAAAAATCGGTTTCTTTTTCGGCGAGTACCTAATACCAATTTCATAAACTGCGACTACAAATATGGACTCTGTCAAACGATGTTCGGTGTCTAAAATAGATAGATTGACTGTAGCACTATTTTAGAAGAAAATCGGTATAAGTCCTATCTGATTGAGAATGGTGTTCTGGGCTTGACTCCACTCAAATTAAAATTGCTAGCGCGGGTAAAGCTTCATCAACTCCCTCACCTGTTCGGCGTGATACGAACTGCGAGTTAAGGGAGAAGCAACAACTTGCAAGAATCCCAAAGATTCGCCAAACTCTCTCCAAGCATCAAACTGTTCCGGAGGTACGAAGTTTTCTACATTCAAGTGCTTTTGAGTCGGTTGCAGGTACTGTCCAACTGTCAAAATATCGCAGCCGACAGCCCGCAAGTCCTGCATCGCCTCCCGAATTTCGCTGTCTGTTTCTCCCAGTCCCACCATGATTCCGGATTTGGTGTAAACCCCCGGTGCGATGTCGCGGCTGCGCTGCAAAAGTTCGAGGGTGCGATCGTACTTTCCTTGCGGCCGCACTTTCCGGTAAAGTCGCTTTACGGTTTCGGTATTGTGGTTGAGTACATCGGGGCGGGCTGCGAGAATAGTTTCTAAAGCTTGCCAGTTGCCGCACAAGTCGGGAATCAAAACTTCTATCGTTGTATCGGGCATGGTCGATCGTACAGCTTGAATGCACCCGACAAACTGAGATGCACCCCCATCCGGCAAATCGTCCCGGTTGACAGAAGTAATCACGACGTGGTTGAGTTTGAGCCGCTGCACCGCTTTCGCCAATCTTTCGGGTTCCGTCGGATCTAAAGCTTGGGGCTTTTTCTCAAAATCGATATCGCAGTAAGGACAGGCGCGGGTACAAGCCGGGCCCATAATCAAAAATGTCGCAGTACCCGCGTTGAAGCATTCCCCGATGTTAGGACAGGATGCCTCTTCGCAAACCGTATTCAGGGATAAATCCCGCAAAATTTCTTTGACGTTGCCGACGCGCTCCCACTGGGGGGCTTTAACTCGCAACCACTGGGGCTTAACTGTCACGCCTGTCTCCGCCTGAGTAGTGTTTTACAAATCATTATATACGAGTTCGGTCAATTTTGAATTGAATGTGATATCGTAAAGTATGGTGACTAAATTCGGGATGTAGCGCAGCTTGGTAGCGCACCTCGTTCGGGACGAGGGGGTCGCAGGTTCAACTCCTGTCATCCCGATTGACTTTAACTCTTCACGGGTAAAGGGTTTCAGATTTATTACTCTCTAGGATATTCCACTTTCCGCTCATCTTTAGCTCAGTCCGACTCTTCTAAGTAGCTGAGTATCTCCAACACTGTTTGCATATCAGCCAAGTCAGCCTTCGACTTTTTGCGCCGCCCTTTCAACTGATTGAGCAAGTCGGCCGGCTCTAGAAATTTTGCGTCGGTCGGAGCTGAGTTTTTGTTTTCATGGCGATCGTGCTGCGCTTCCTTGAGCTCTTGCTCCAGCATCTGCACCTTCAGCACCAAATCGCCGTTGCGCTCGTGTAACTGATTGAGTTCTGCATCCCACTCTGTAAGTTGCTTGTTGGCCGCTTTCAATTCCTGCCTGAGCGATTCATCGTTGTCATCGCTCAGGCTCTCAATTTTCCCAGCCGTTCCTCAATGGCGGCCATCCGCTCCATCACGGGGTCAAGACTTGCACTTACAGTCTTGTCTACAATGTCTACAATATTTGTAGACGCGACGCTATCGCTGTTTCGTGTAGACAAATCCGCAGGCATTGTAGACAAATCTGCAGAAGATGTAGACACGTCAAGACTTCCCCCCGCAGCCATCACTCTTAAAATGCGCTGACTGCACTGGCTCAAGGATTCTTCCTCCATCCGCTGCGATTCCAACCAGTTGAGGAAATGCCCGGAAGCGCGAAAACTGATTACTAAACTCATAACTGTAGACACCTGTTTACACTATCTGTCTACAATAACTGATGACTGTCTACAATGTCAACACTTTGTCTACAAAATTTGTAGACATGAAAATCCCCCAGTTAAGGGGGATAAAGTTTAGCCGTCAATTGTCAGGCAGCGGCTAAATTTTCCGTAGGTTACAGAAGAGCATTGAGATTACCCGTCCGCCCTTCATGCCGTCGCGCTCTTGCCAGTCAACCTTGCAACCGATGCTCGTGTGAATCTCAACGATGCGACCGTGCCAGTTATAGCTAATGTCCTCTGGATTGTTACCAGCCACTTCGTCTCCGAGTCTGAATGCTTTGATGGGGTCAGAGCAGGGAATGCCGGTGAGTTTTGTCAGTTTTTGTCTTTGAGACAGGGTGAGTTTTGACAAAGAATTGCACAACTCCAAAAGAAGTGAGTTTTCGTCCTCACCGTCCTCACCGACGCTCTGTGTAAGGATTACTGCCTCACCACCATCCTCACCTTTTTTATTTCGGTGAGGCAGTGGTGAGGATGAAAGTACCGCACAATCAGGCGGTGAGGACGGTGAGGATGATTTTCCACTTATTTCTAACTTTTGTTTGCAGATGCCGAAATAGTAAGCCTCACCCTTTGTCCGTTGAGAATCTGAAACTGTTTCCGTATGCCGATGTTTCTCCAGCTTGGGGAACAACTCACTGAACCGCGCAAACAGTTGGTTGATAGCCTTTACAGGAGTATCGCGCCCCGGCAACTCGTTCCAAATTAGTTTTTCCTTCTCACCCTCAATCTCAAGAATGCCAGCCTCTACATACCAGTCCCGCAATTCTTGCCACAAGTCCTTGGCATAAACGCGCTCACCTTGACCGACCTCATATCCCATGTCTCTGACAAACTGCCACAGATGCTGAGACTTTTCCTGAGCTTCCCGTAAAGCTGCGTCACTAGAGCCGTAATTAATCCCCTCAGCCAGCAGCAACGGTATCCGCTCCAGCATCCTGTTGAGAAGTGCCGGCGCAATCCGTTCCAAAATAAAATTGGGGTCTTCTTTGAACCGAGGGTCGGCTTCTAACTGGCCCTTCCCAGAGTCAGCCCCAACCGCGTAAGTTTTCTTGAAACTCAAAATGCAGTAACGGCTCCTGATAGCCTCTGCATCGCTGCTGATACTTGGCAGAACATTGCAGTTAGCCAGGAATATAGCCTCTGGCTTGTACGGATACTCGCCACGCCCCTTGTGCTCAATTGTCAGCTCATCGCCCGTGATGAACTGCTTGAGACTTTGCAGCTTATCCAGCTTCACAGCGTCTGCATTCTCGCTAGACCAGTTGCACAAAGAATTCTCCAGACCAGCAAGAGGAAACTTTCTCCCGCTGTCATAAATCTGAAAGTCCTTTAAGCTTTTGCCTGTCACACCCCGTCCCAACACCGCCACCAAAGCAGTCCGCAAAGTATCCTTACCGTTACTGCCATCGCCGTGACAAAGCAATCCTTTGACCCGCGACATCTTCAAACGAGCCAGCGGTAGACACAGTGCAGCAGCAACCGTTCTAAGGAAAATTTCACGCTGTTGTGGTTCCAGACATTCTAAAAGGCGATCGCCATCTACGGGACTAATACTGGGGTCGTACTTGCCACCAATGTAGGTGTAGACCTGCTTAGGATTGTGCGGGGTAAAGAAATGAGAACCATCTGAATTAATCCTGAGAATCCCGTTAGAGCAGTTCAGTCCCGGCGGGTTTACGGCATCAATGTCTACCGCCAAACCTGCAACCACCCAGTCGTAAACCTGATTAATGCTGGCAGAGCTGGCACGGTTGCAGCGGTATACGCCCTTAACGTTCTCAAAATAGGTACTGAGCCAATCACGGATACGGCGTTTTTCCGAAGGTTCCGACCGCAGTTGATAATAGCCGTCGGCAAATTGGTAAATTTGACCCGCAATCGACACCCAATGCCCCTCAGAGTACAGTGAAGCCTCCGCTTTTTGGACGTAACTAAGCTCTGGAGACGGTGCTGTGTCAGGAATGTAGTCACTTTCACTACTGTCATACTTCTGGCATACTACATCATCTCGCGTATGCGCGTGAGAGGTAGGGAATTTATTAGAGGTTAAAGCAGCTTTTTTGCGATCGCTTTTCTTGAGCTGTTTTTCCCATTTGTCTAGGGTTTGCGCGCTCGCCACAGATTCTTTGAATGCGTCGCCACCGTTAGCTTTGATAAAGTCATCCATGCCTTTAAACTCGGTATCCCAAACCGTGACGTAAACCTCGCATCCGCGTTCTTCTAGCAAGCGGCTAAACTTCAAAATGGCTGCACGGCAAGATGGATTGCCCGCATAGTCAGAGTCAAAGTCTATGTAGTGAACAGTTTCGGGTTGCGCCCAATTTTCAACTTCTTTTGCTAGTTGCCCGTCTTTGCCCCAATTCCAGACTCCTGTTAGGGCAATGGTTGCTAAGCCGATGCTCAGTCCAGAGCCAGCTTTTTTAACCCCTTCTGTCCAGTGCCGGGGAACAGAGAGGTCGTTGCGAGTCTTGAGCCAGTAATCTCTGTCTGGCATGGCTAGGAAGATTGCGTCGGGTTCCGTTCCTGATGCTGTTAGGTATTTGCGCGGTTTTTGCCCTTCTGGTTGGTGCGGCTTGTCGGGTTTGCCTTGTCCGTAGCGGTTCCCCGTTTTTGCGCCAGTGCGCCAATTGATGCTGCGGCACCACCAACCACCTGTTTTGATTGGTTCTTTGGGCTGGATACGTTCGTTGAGTTCTTTGGCGGTTAGCGATTCGATGTTGAGACTGGCGACAGCTTCTGATACGGCTGAACCTTCAACCCACTCGGCGAGGTGTTTGGGGCTGATGAAGGTTGAATTTTGGGATGCAGAATCTGACCCAGTGGGGTATGATAAATTCATTAGTGTACCGCCCTAAAAAGCGGGTTTAGTACCAAAAGCCGTTGCAGTTCAGGTTCCAATTGATAGCAGCGGTTTTTTGGCGTTTATAGTTTTTGGAAAATTCAAGGCACAGGAGGAACCGCCCCGCGTTTAGATTGCGGGTGCGATTAAGCTGTCGTTGCGAGCACAGCCACCTATTTCGATGTCGGGAAGCGGCACAAAGCCTTTCGGCGGGCCGCGAATAATTTCTGATTTTTGGAGTTCTCTTTTTGCGGATGTAGCAAACTCCTCAACGTTGGCGTAGACAAAAAGATGGACGAGCAAGAAACCCAGTACCAAGCACACCAAAGGTGCCAAGTGAATAGATGTCTTCAACAACGCACGTATTTGCGCCTTGATAACCTCGCAGATACCTTGCCAATACTTCCATTTAGTAGGGGACATCATTTCCCTGTAACGCCGCAAGAATGAAATCATCGTGTCGCCATCTTGAGGGTGGCACGACAGTCTCAATATTCTTTTTGCAAACGTCAATATGTCCATTTGGCTATTCTACTTCCTAGAAAAACAAAAGAGTTTTCCCTCTGATACGAACCGGAAACGAAAAAAAAACTCACTCGTCGGGTTTAAAGGGAAAAGCATTCGACGATGCTTATCCAGAGAGGCTTTCGGCGGCCTAAATTTTGGACGGATTTTACCTCTCGCTTCCCTAGCCAGTCTCCTCCACGTCGATGTTATACATCGACGAGTGAGTTTGTGGCGGGAAAGCGAGACGGCGTAAAGGTTTCGGAGAAAGCAATTTTCGAGGGGAAATAGAGCATTTTCACTCACCGACTAGACGCTTGTACTCAGCTTCAGCATCCTTATATTTTTGGGAACCGCCCTTGCTGACTCCCCAAATTTCAAGAATGATTTTTGCCTTGCCCCAGCCCTTAGCCTTGAGTTGCAGGGCCCGTTCCCCGCGCTCGTTCTCAGAACGTTCGGCATCGGGTTCAGCTAGCTTGTTGGAACGTTCCAGCTCAGACTCATCGTCATAGCCGTAAGTCAGTGCTAGGGCGCGTTCGAGCTGTTCCACAGGATTGAGAATGGCTTCGGCTGACTGTTGCCGTTGTTTCTGTGAAACGTAAACCTCGGTGGCGATTTCATCCTCTGTATCAGCTTTGATTGCTCTGGCCTTCATCGCCTCAATTTCATTTTCGTCAGCCAATCGGCGTGCGATATTTCCAGCACCAACCGCGCAAGCAATCGCACCGCAGAGGCTCAGGCCCTGAATTGATTTATGCCAACTGACGCGCTGATCGAGCGCGGTTAGCGGCACCAGCCACAAAGCCAGTGCAGCACCGGAAAGCACAAACATTTTTAGCTGCATAGAAACACCCCCGCGCCGATAATTCCCATTGCCAGAATTGCCAGCAACAAAGCCTGTAAATTCTGCACAGAAATTTTGAGCCAGCCACTAACTGAGAAATCTAAGAGCCAGCACAGTCCCCACAAAATAAATGCTGTTGCTGCCAAGAATGCGATCGCCCTGAATGCCATTGGATGCAAACTCGCTACCCACCCCAGAAGGGAAGAAGCGATGCACCCAGCAATAAAGTAATTAGCCAGATACATCGCTCGCATTAGCTCATCCCCGCCGTGAGTTTGGCTCGGATAGCGTCGATGCGGGTGCGGGCATCATTTTCAGCTTTATCGATTCCCAAGCCCAGGCGCGCATAACCGGGGCGCAGGCCGTGCAGTTTTTTAGCCAGTCCAGCATCGGCGCGCTTCTTGCCTAATTCGTTTTCGGCAACCGCGCCCTCGTATTTGCGGTGCTCTTTGTGTACCACTTTGTCAGCCACTTCAATCTTGGTCAAAGCTTTGTAAGCGCGTTTACTCTGCCTTGCACCGTCGGTCTTTTCCTTGGCTAACTCCTTAAGTCTGTCGGCTTCTTCGCGGTCAAAGTAGCGCGGTTCGGGCAATATGGGAACTGTGCGGATTGAACCAAAGTTACCGGGATTCGTTGGCGTGATGACGGCTGCATCGGTTTGTGCCAAAACTTTTGACTTGTCAATGGCATGATTGCCGTCATTGCTGGCCGTAAGTTTTCCAGCATCAGAATTGCCGCCAAAAAGGCGTAGTTGCAGGCTCATAATTTTGTCCCTATTTGAATGTTGATGCGAACTGGGGGAAACAGATTGAGAGGATTGATTTGTCGCCACATTGACATTGCCAGCACAAACACTCCCGCCGATGCGAGTATGAGTGCGATGAGTTGAGAAAAATCAACCCACTCTAAAAAGTTGGTGGAAGTCTGGCGGGTAAAGTCGCAGACGGGGAA
>NZ_JBARVX010000392.1:0-10313 GCF_049646505.1 Microcoleus sp. | reverse complement strand
TCAAAAAAAATCGACTGTTTCAGCGGGTGACAAACCTTGCACGGCCCGGCAGCAAGCAACCGGGCTAAACAATCGGAACAGTCAAGTTAAATTCGCCATAAAATTGGTTTTTTTATTGAGATAATTGACCGAAAATAATATTTTAGGATATCGATCTAAACAATTGGAATAGTAAAGTGAAATTCGCTTCCTCGGTCTTTTCCTGGGGAATCTGCCCAAATTTTACCGCCCCAGCCGGCGACAATCTGCTTGCAAATTGCCAATCCCAAACCGGTACCGCCGGCGCTGCGCCGCAATGCTCCTTCTTCTTGATAAAATCGATCGAACACTACTTTCAGACTGTTCGCCTCGATTCCCCGCCCCGTATCGGCGACCAGCACTTCCACCATCGCAGAACCGTTGGATTTGGCTCTGATGGTGACTATTCCCTGGGCTGTGGTGAATTTGCAGGCGTTGTCTAGCAGTTTGGAGAGCACCTCCACTAACCACTCGCCGTCTGCTTGGACTAATGGCAATTCTGCGGATACTTCGGTGATAATTTCCGGTAACTGCCGATCGAGTCCGCCGCGCGATCGCACGCTGCTGAGGGCCAAATCCACGCATTCTTGCAGCGTCAGCGATTCTACATTCCATTTAACTTGTCCGCTTTCTAGGTTAGAAAGAGTTAAGAAATCCTGCACCAGTTTCCGCATTCGATCGGCATCTCCGAGGGCTGTTTCTAACATGATTTTTCGCAATTCTTGGGGCATATCTGGCTCGGAGTTCAAACTTTCCAGACATACTTGAATTGTCGATAGCGGAGTCCGGAGTTCGTGTCCGGTGATGGCTATGAGATTGCTGCGAGTGCGGTCTAATGCTTCTAATTGTTGGTTTAGTTCTTCTAAATTAGCGTAGGTTTCTGCTTGAATTAAGGCTGCTCCGAGTTGGGTGGCGATCGCCTCTACTAAAGCAATTTCGTCTTCTTCCCAAGGCGAAGCCGATCGGCACTGGTGCATTTCCACCATGCCCAAAACCCGCCCATGATAAAGCACCGGCACCATCAACCAAGAGACTATCTGCCAATTTTTGACAATTTTGCCCAAAAATTTTGTATTGACAATCAGCGGGTGTTGTGCTGTGTCTTGGATGTAAACTCGCTCTTGCCGCGCTACGGCGTCGCTCCATAGGGGATTTTCTTGTAAAGGCCAAGTCTGATTTAATAGAGAACTAGCACCCAGGCGCAAAAACTCGCGATCGATTTTTACCGACACATCTGCGGCTTTGCAGCGATAAATCAAACAGCGGCTGGCTGACAAAGCTGTTCCCAGTTCTTGCACTGCGACTTCGACGATTTCTTGCGGGTTGAGAGACTGCCGCATTGCCGTTGTAATTAAGTTTATGAGGCGTTCTTTGCGTTCTTGGGCGGCGATCGAGCTGTATGCTTTCAGCAGTTGGTGCTGGCCTGATTGCAAGTAGGTTACTAAGCGTTTGGTAAAAGCGTCGCTCAATTTGGGATTGGGAACTATTGAGTTTTTTCGCGGGCTTTTTTGGGGTTTGGCTGCTGGGGAAGTCGCGGATTTCCGGGTTTTTTTGGTCTTTTTTCCCAGCTTGTAAGTTGTGCGCGCTCGATCGATCTTTTCGGCCAATTCCGGGCGATATTTGAGAATTTTATCCAGCAACAATTCGGCAGCTTTGCAGCTTACCTCCCTGTCGAACGTCCAAATTCCCTCAAATCTGCGAGCTTGATCCACCAACACTGATTCGCGATCGTCCTGGTTTTCGACCGGCACAATTTTTTCTTGACAAATCAGACAAGTTGAGTAGTGCTGCCCCAGCACCACTAAGTGCCACTCTTTACTTAATGCGTCCTCCGGTGCAAACGCCACAGTTTCGTGATGTTCCGAGGAATTTTTAAACTCAGTTTCCGGTGCTGCTAGCACGTATACCTGAGAAGATAGATCGGCAATTCGCCGGTAGCGGTGAGCTTCCTGCAGGTAGAAGCGCTCTTGCTGAAAGCTAGCAATCACTAGCGGTTCGTCATCGGAACCCGCCAAAACCAAGTCTTCCATCGCGTGAGACAGCGCTGTCATGGAAGATTTGAAATAAATTTGTGCCCGCAGTTGGGGCAAAGCTTGCAGAAGTTCTGCCAGTAGCGAAATAGGGACGATCATCTAGCTTTAAACGTGCATTTTTGCCCATGACAAAACTGGAAAGCGATCGACCGTAAGTTTAGATCGATCTTTTTCCAGTATCTCTCAAAAGTCGCTACAAATTGGCCGTTACCGAGAAACTAACGGCCAATTATTTTTTTCAGTACCAGCGACTCTGAGTATAAATGCTGCGACTGCGATTAAATCAGCGTCGTTCGCTCCCTTCCTCGCTGCCGCCGGGAGATGATTTGTAGAGAGCATCTAATTGTTCGCGCGCGTCTTGGACAGTCAGCGAACGCATCACTAACAGCGGCTCGTTCACAACGTTTCCGTATTCGTCTAAAAGTTCTGGATGAGGTACAGCTTGAGAGCCAGAATAGGATGCGTAGCGATTATTTCCCCTGAATTGTTGAGGGCGCTGCGACTCCATACCTACCGTGACTAGACTGCGGATTAGGTTACCGACGGCCAAAAAGGCCAGAACGGTGAAAGCTAAAATATAAAGCAGGTGTAACATGATATTTTCCTCCCGGCTAAACAGCCGCACAGCAGTTTACAAATGTGTTTCAGCAAGTAATAACTTAATTAACTGGAAATCTGTTTGAACTTGTCAAGCAGCCCGCGACATTTCCTGGTGTTTGGGATTTAGCTCTAAGTTTAACTTGAACTCGCTTCCTCATTGTTTAGGAGGAGTTGACTGCCACGAGCGAAATCGCGCCGATACTTGCCAGCATTCGGCGAGCAGTCTGTGCCACGGCATCAGTGCTGCGGTTTCAATTGCAACTTGACCTCCGGTTGCTTGAAATAGAGCTTTAGCCGCGCCTACTTCTTGCTGAGCTTGTTTGACTCGCGCCAGCAAGTCGGATTGATCTTCGTCGCTCAGAAAATGAATTTCCTCAGTTTCTAAGAGTTTGGTCGATCGGTCAAACCAGTATCTAAAATCCTCTAACAGCGGTTCCAGTAGGGATTTTAGCAATTCTGACTCTGGCAAATTAGAATCAAGCATGAATTAAAATTGGGTTATTTATTTATTCTAACCTTAAACGTGCTTTACAATCTGTAACATATTTTTAACAATAATTCAAGATTTCACAAAAATTAGCAAGTGAGTGTCAAGAAATTTAACATTGTCAGCAGTTATTTTTGAGTCAAAATCCGCATTATGTCAAATTAGTTGGCGATCGGGTAGTTAGAAACCCGGTTTTTTCACGCAATATCTCGTTACAGCCCGCAGATTCGGTAAAAAACCCGGTTTCTGAGCCTCGCAGTGCCTCCCGGAGTCAACTTGTCACCATCAGCGCCATTGCTGTAATTTCCAGGAGTTAGATTGTAGGGTGCGTCAGGGGGCTGAATGTAACTACCCCAGACTAAAGACTTTGCCCCGCTGACGCACCCTACGGTTAGTTAGCACTCCTGTAACAGTGTCCCCAGCCGGAAGTCGGCGCTTGCAGTCCCATTCTGAGTAAGATAGAAGCAACTGCAACTCTCATTAATTGCTAATTCAGCCGATGTCTAGCTCAGAATCCATGAACGCTCCAGAAGAGTCCGTTAAGATAGAGTTGCCCCGCACCAGCGAGTCGGAGGCACTAAAAAAAATTCGCCACACCACATCTCACGTTATGGCGATGGCGGTACAGAAGTTATTTCCCAAGGCTCAAGTAACAATCGGCCCTTGGATTGAAAACGGTTTCTATTACGATTTTGACAGCCCGGAACCTTTTACCGAAAAGGATCTCAAGGCAATTAAAAAAGAAATGATCAAAATCATCAACCGCAAATTGCCTGTAACTCGCGAAGAAGTCAGCCGCGAGGAAGCAGAGCGCAGAATTAAGGAGATTAACGAACCTTACAAACTAGAAATTTTGGATGGTTTGATTGAACCGATTACTCTTTACCATTTGGGCGACCAATGGTGGGATTTGTGCGCCGGGCCCCATTTGGATAATACCAGTGAATTGAATGCAAGGGCGATCGAGCTAGAAAGTCTCGCCGGAGCATACTGGCGCGGCGACGAAACCAAAGCTCAGTTGCAGCGCATTTACGGCACTGCTTGGGAAACACCCGAACAGCTAGAAGCCTACAAGCACCGCAAAGAAGAAGCCCTAAGACGAGATCACCGCAAACTAGGCAAAGAATTAGGCTTATTTATTTTTGCCGATGCGGTAGGCCCCGGTTTGCCTTTGTGGACACCCAAAGGCACTATTTTGAGAAGTATTCTAGAAGATTACTTGAAACAAGAACAAATCAAGCGCGGCTACTTGCAAGTTGTGACACCGCACATCGCCAGAGTCGATTTGTTCAAAATTTCTGGACACTGGCAGAAATACAAAGAAGATATGTTTCCGCTGATGGCTGAAGACGCAGAAGCGGCAGCAAACGAACAGGGTTTTGTCATGAAACCCATGAACTGCCCTTTTCACATTCAAATTTACAAAAGCGAACTGCGTTCCTATCGCGAATTGCCGATGCGCTTAGCCGAATTCGGCACAGTTTACCGCTACGAACAATCGGGAGAATTGGGCGGTTTAACCAGGGTGCGCGGCTTTACGGTGGATGATTCCCACTTATTTGTCACGCCGGAACAGTTGGATGCTGAATTCTTGAGTGTGGTGGATTTGATTCTGTCAGTATTCAAGAGTTTGCAACTGAAGAATTTTAAGGCGCGTTTGAGTTTCCGCGACCCAGAAAATTTAGAGAAATACATCGGTTCCGATGAAGCTTGGGAAAAGGCGCAAGGTGCGATTCGCCGCGCGGTGGAAACTTTGGGAATGAATTATTTTGAAGGAATTGGGGAAGCGGCTTTTTACGGCCCTAAACTCGATTTTATTTTCCAAGATGTGTTGGATAGAGAATGGCAGTTAGGAACTGTTCAGGTAGATTACAATTTGCCCGAACGTTTTGATTTGCAATACGTTGCTGAAGACGGCACTCGCCAGCGTCCGGTGATGATTCACCGCGCTCCTTTCGGTTCTCTGGAGCGTTTGATCGGGATTTTGATCGAACAGTACGCGGGGGATTTTCCGCTGTGGTTAGCGCCGGTTCAGGTGCGGTTGCTGCCTGTTAGCGAGGAGTTTTTGCCGTTTGCTAAGGAAGTGGAGGCGAGGATGAAGGCGCTGAATATTCGGGCGGAAGTTGAGAGTAGTGAGCGTTTGGGTAAGTTGATTCGCAATGCTGAGAAGGATAAAATTCCGGTGATGTGTGTTGTGGGTGCGAAGGAGGTTGAGGCGAATAGTTTGAATGTTCGGACTCGTGCTTCTGGGGAGTTGGGGGCGATTTCGGTTGATGAAGTTCTTGGGAGGTTGCAGACTGCTATTAGCAGTTACGGCGATTTTTAGATATTGCAAAATTCCACCCTGCAAGGATAGACTAATCTTTTGCAGGGTGGATATCCTACTTACTCAATACCTCGTAAACTTGAAATAAGTTCAAGTAGCCAAACTACAGTATTCATTCACTTTGTTCTAACGGGAGTTATTCAGAACATGACTTTTTCATACCAAACTGCTTTTGACGCTCGCACTGATTTAAAAGAGTACAAGGAAAATGCTTTAGCTCTTTTTGCATTACAGCTTAGATTTCAAATTGAGGATATTGACACCCTAGCCGCAAGCTCTCTCACAGGAGGCGGCGACGATAAAAAATGCGATTTAATCCATGTGGACAAGGAGGCCGGATATATTATTGTTATACAAGCCTATATGGCTGATTTAATGAAAAATCCCAATAAACAGGCTGCACCATCTAATAAAGCTTCCGACCTTAACACCGCAGCAGCCTGGCTATTTAATTCTTCTCTA
Source organism: Microcoleus sp. (assembly GCF_049646505.1). Taxonomy (GTDB): domain Bacteria; phylum Cyanobacteriota; class Cyanobacteriia; order Cyanobacteriales; family Microcoleaceae; genus Microcoleus. The sequence goes on along the minus strand of NZ_JBARVX010000392.1, from coordinate 4,387 downwards.
GAATATCTACCTGAAGGAATTCGCTCTGCTGCTGCAGAAGTTCGGTCTTCACTCGAAGCAAACCAGATTAGATTCGTACAGTTTTGGTATGTACACAACTTACCGGAATCACAAAATGTTAAAGATGAACTTAAAATGGTAGAACAGACAGTTAATAATGCCCTGAGAACACAATTAAAAAATTCCGAGGTGGAAAATGTAAGTACCCTAGAAGTAGGTCAAAAAACACTGGATGAGTGGTATCGTGCTTTAGAAGCTCCTATCTTAGTTACTGATAAGTTTACTATTCCCATATCAGGGGGTTACACTATATCTGGCAAGGATTGGGAAGCCTTTGTAACAGCTATTCCTATTACCTGGCTCCATCAAGTATTTCAAGAATATTCGGACAATCTATTTTCTGCCAATGTCCGAGGATATCTGGGAAGTATAAAAAGTGACAAGAATATCAATAATGGCATTAAAAAGACTGCCAAGGATGAGCCAAAAGATTTTTGGGCTTTTAATAATGGTATCACAGCTTTAGTATCTAGTTTTAAGGAAGTAGAAGCTAACCAATCTGAAGAACAAGGTAGTGCTAAGACACTAGAAATTATTGGAATTTCTATAGTTAATGGAGCGCAGACAACAGGAGCATTGGGTAGTTTAGATACTTCTCCTGACGGTACAGGATATGTACAAGTTAGGTTTGTAAAATGTACGAATACCAGCACGATAAGAAAAATAATTGAATACAACAATAGGCAAAATGTAGTCGAAGCATCTGACTTCCGCAGTAACGATACAATCCAGCGACGCTTGCGTGAAGAGTTTGAAAAAATTCCAGATACAACTTATTATGGCGGAAGAAGGAGTGGCTCAGATGTGAAGCGCCGTCCGCCTAACTTATTACCATCCGATACAGTGGCTCAAGCTCTGGCAGCATTTCATCAAGATCCGGTAATCGCATATAATAACAAATCAGATATTTGGAGAGTAGATACAATTTACTCTAAATATTTTACAGAACAAACATCAGCAAGGCATATTGTATTTGTCTATTCTTTGCTTCGCAGTGTAGAGGCTAAGAAGCTTCAACTTGTGAACAAGAGTAAACCTGGCCCTCTATCCAAAGAAGAGTCTCAACAATTATCTTTTTTGCAAAAACGAGGTGCTCACTTCCTACTCTCCTCAGCCATTGCTAATTGTCTCGAAACATTTTTGGACAAACCAGTTCCTAACGCTTTTAGAGTTTCTTTTGGCAAACAAGTCTCACCAGAAAATGCGAAGAAATTTTGGGAACCAATCGTACAAGTTACTATTCCTTTTTGTGAAAAACTGCAGCCCGCAGTCAAAAAAAGTCTAAATAGTAATGATGAGGCAAAAAAGGCAATTAGTGACTTTAAAGCTGTTGTAGAATCAACCAAAAGTTATCATGTTGATTGTTTTAAAAATTTCGATAATATCGTTGAAATTCGCTCTTGACTCTAGAGAAAATAACATGACTACCAATGAAAAATATTGATTGATTGATTGATTGATTGATTGATTGATTTATTCAATTTTAGACAAGCAAATAAACAGGAGTTATATCAATGCCTAATCCATTTCCGGGGATGAATCCCTATTTAGAAAGTCCTGACTTTTGGCCAGAAGTTCATCACGGGCTGATTAGTATGCTTCAGGAGTCATTGGTTCCCCAACTTGTGCCAAAATATAGAGTTGCGATCGAAAAGCGTATTTATGAAATTAAGGGAGAACAATCTCTGTTAGTCGGAATTCCTGATGTTTCTATTCAACGCAATACTACTCCCAGAAATTCAAATTCATCTAATGTAGCTGTCGCGACACGAACTGCTACGCCTTTGAAAGTCGGATTACCGATGTTTGAGGAGGTGAGAGAAGCGTATTTGGAGATTATAGATATGGCAAGTAAGGAAGTTGTAACGGTAATTGAGGTGCTTTCACCTGCTAATAAACGTCCGGGAAAAGGGCGGGAGATGTATGAGGAAAAGCGGGATCAGGTGTTCGGAAGTCGATCGCACTTAGTGGAAATTGACTTACTGCGAATTTACCAGCCTCTGCCTGTTTTTGGGAACGATATTGAGGGAAGTTATCGAATTTTGGTGAGTCGGGGAGATTGTCGCCCCGTCGCTGATTTGTATTTGTTTAATCTACCGGATGCAATTCCGGCTTTTCCTTTGCCTTTGCGTAGTGGCGATGTGGAACCAATTGTCGATTTACAGGCGTTGTTGAATACGGTGTACGATCGCGCCGGATATGATTTTACCCTAGATTACACCGCCGAACCCCTGCCCCCGCTGTCGGAATCCGATGCTGTCTGGGCTGATTCCCTGCTACCCAAAACCAGCCTCCCACCATCCGAAACCTAAAAAAAACTACACAAAACGTTACATTTTTGTTACCATCGTGGCGAGTCTGTCTTCAGCATTCGCCCTTTTAACCTTCAAAACTAACCGTTATGGATCAACCTCCCTCCACAACTCCCGCCTCCGAAGAGCTCGCCGCCGAAACTCCGATCGCGCCGACAAACAATGCACCTCCACCGAGTTATGTCAAGCTGGCGATGCGGAATATGGTTCGCAAGCGGGCGACTTCTTTGTTTCATTTTGCTTTGACGGCGGCTGGACTTTTGGGCGTACTCGTCGGTTTGGCTTTTCTCGATCGCTATTTCAATTCTTAGAACACCGGGCGCTTGAAACCTAGTCGATACACACACTCACGCGCCTGTGCGGGTTCCATAGCGGGCCGTTTTGTCCGATCGCGCGATCGACCCGTTGCAATCTTCCACAGATTCCTGTAATCTGCCAGCTAAAAGCAAAAAGTCGATTAGCCTGCCCAATGTGAAATTGCCCAAAAATTGAATAAATTGCTTGACAAAAAATGCTGAAAATGCTAATTGAGGTGAACGTCGAAGACTGTTACGGGCTAGCCCGATCGTCCGCCGACGGTTCCAACCTCCCTGAAAGTGCAGCCAGCGGGGAAATTTCAACCGAAACTTGGGAAAATTGGTTTAGCGTTTGGCTGGAAAACCAAGAGGCGGATGTGCCAGCAGCCCCAGGCTACGAAGTCAGCCTGCGTTTAACCGCCGATGCCGATATCCAAACCCTCAACGCCCAGTACCGCCAGCTCGATCGACCGACGGATGTACTAGCTTTCGCAGCTTTAGAGGTAGACTGTCCTCAACTAGACGAAATGCAGTCCTCTGAACCCTTATACTTGGGTGATATCGTAATCTCGATCGATACGGCTCAGCGACAAGCCCAGCAGCAAGGACATCCCCTGAAGACCGAACTAGCTTGGCTCGCAGCCCACGGTTTTCTGCATCTTTTGGGCTGGGATCACCCGGATGAGGAGAGTCTGACTCAAATGCTAGACAGACAAGAAACATTGCTGCGGGCGATCGATCTTGAGATCCAAACAGCATAGCTGAAGTTGATGGTTACTTAACCAATCACATCAAGCCAAACATAACTTTCTGAAACTATACCAAAACTTTAGTAAAAACTTAGGAAAGTTAACTAGACTTGATTAAGTAAATTAGAAAAGTCTAGCTTTCATTCATCTCTGTAACTTAAAGTTGGTTATTTATGACACTAGAGCGACCCTCTATTTCATCAAACATTGCACACATTGCGATCGTGCCTCAAGACTCTTCGAGTGCGACAGACAACGAACCGAAAAAAGCCTTGAAATACAAGCGAGAACTGTCCTGGAAAATTGCATCAAGCTTAGCTACGAGTTTTAGATACGCTTGGGGTGGGCTGAGTTATGCTTTTGAAACTCAGCGAAATTTTCGGATTCACACTGTTATAGGCACTTTGGCGATCGGACTAGGGCTATATCTGCAACTGAAACCTGTAGAAATATCTGTGATCGGCGTCACCATTGGTATAGTTTTAGCAATGGAACTTTTGAATACGGCGATCGAATCGGTGGTAGACTTAACAGTCGGGCAATCTTACCACGAACTCGCCAAAATTGCCAAAGACTGCGCGGCCGGAGCAGTTCTGGTATCGGCAATGGCTGCGGCAATTGTTGCTGCTGCACTCCTGCTTCCTCCCTTGTGGCAAGTGGTTCAAATTGCGATCGTCCGTCAGTAACGCCATTTTCGATTTTCGCATTGAAGATTTTCAATGGGAAATCACTTATGACTATAATAGTTTGAAATTTGTCCGCAGTTGCATTCTTTTTTGAAACTGGTATAACTTATTGACCGAGAAAAATTTGAGGTTTGGGATGACCAAATTGAATTTTTTAGTTTGATTCGTACATATTGCAGCTATTTAAATCTTGGTCGTATCTCTAAAATTTTCATTCCTATTGCATTCAAACAGCCAGTCATATCAAATCCGGTTGTATCAGAATGATAACTAATAGGTGGTAA
>NZ_JBARVX010000391.1:0-14227 GCF_049646505.1 Microcoleus sp. | reverse complement strand
CTCGCGTGTACGCCGGAATTAGAGGCTTTGTACGGACTGCCGGTCGGCGGTTTCGACAGCAGCTATCAGAATTTGCTGGCAATGGTGCATCCAGACGATCGCGCTTTCACTCAACAGCAGTTGCAGGCTGCGGCGGCATCCGGGGAGGAATTAAACATTGAGTTCCGCATCTGCCGTCCCGACAGCAGCGTGGGCTGGATTGCTTGCAGGGCTAAGGTGTTTCAGGACGAGAGCGGTTTGTCCCAGCGGGCGATCGGGGTAAACGTCGATATCACCGATCGCAAACAAGCAGAAGCAGCGCGATCGCAAACCAACCAAACTTTGGAAGCTTTGATCCGAGCTTGTCCCCTAGGAATTACCGTTGTTAGCGCCGACGACGGGATTGTGAAAATGTGGAACCCAGCAGCCGAGAGGATTTTTGGCTGGTCGGAATCAGAGGCAAAAAATCAATTTTTGCCCTCCATTCCCCCAGACAAGCAGGAGGAATTCACGGCAAAATTGAAAAAAATTAGTCAAGGAAAGGGGCTCGCGGGCATGGAAACCCAGCGCCAACGGAAAGACGGCACCGCGATCGACATCAGTTTGTGGGCAACTCCAGTCCGCGACGCTCAAGGCAATATAAATTGTATGTCGATCGTCGCCGACATCAGCGATCGCAAGCAAGTAGAAGCAGAACTCGCTCAGTTGCTCGATCGCGAACAAGCCGCGCGCGCGGAAGCAGAAGCGATCAACCGCCTGAAAGACGAGTTTCTCGCCACGCTTTCCCACGAACTCCGCACGCCTTTAAATGTGATTCTGGGCTGGGCGCAGAGGCTGCGCGGCCTCCCCTACACAGAAGATGATTTAGCTAGCGGTTTGGAAGCGATCGAGCGCCAGTCGAGGGTGCAGGTGCAGCTAGTAGAAGATTTGCTCGACGTTTCCCGGATTATTCAAGGCAAACTGGCTCTGAAAGACGGCTGGTTCGCGATCGCAAGCGCGATCGAAATTGCTCTGAGTTCAGTCATGTTCGCCGCCCAGGCCAAGTCTGTGACAGTTTCCTCGGAATTAGACCCCACAGTCAAATTGATGAGGGGCGACGCGCAGAGGTTGCAGCAGGTACTCTCGAATTTGCTGACTAACGCCGTCAAGTTTACGCCAGCGGGCGGAACCGTGAAACTGAGTTTGTCGGCGGTAGCTGTGGCTGATTCCCCATCGCCCAATTACCTGCAAATTACTGTCAGCGATACCGGCAAAGGCATTTCTGCAGAGTTTCTGCCCTACGTGTTCGATCGCTTCCGACAAGCAGACGGGTCGATTACCAGGGCTGACAGCGGTTTGGGACTGGGATTGGCGATCGTCCGGCACTTGGTGGAACTCCACGGCGGCACCGTGCGCGCCGAAAGTCCGGGTAAAGACCAGGGTGCGACATTCACCGTCATGCTGCCCCTCAAACAGCGGAGCAGCCAGCAGCGGCAGTTGAGAGAGGAAAGGAAAGCCCCTCAAATCCGTCCGGGTATGTTGGCCGGTTTAAAAGTGTTGGTAGTTGACGACGAACCCGACAACCGGGAGTTTTTGATTGTCGCCCTCGAACAGTTGGGGGCGCAGGCGACAGCGGCTGCTTCAGCACAAGAGGCGATCGAGCTTTTGCAGCAGTCGCCGCCCGATATTCTAGTCAGCGACATCGGGATGCCCGTTGAGGACGGCTACTCGCTGATCCGCAAAGTGCGATCGTCCGAATCCGACAAAATCAAGCGCTTGCCGGCGGTGGCGCTGACAGCCTATGCTAGCGAACAAGACCGAGAGCGGGCGATCGACGCCGGTTACGACGAACATTTAGCAAAGCCGATCGATCCGGCTCGATTCGCCGCTGTTTTAGCAAAGTTAACAAATTCGCAGTAAGGTCGATCGAACCCACAAATAATATCATTTCCCTATTGTCAAATCCACTCAACAACCACCGATTCATATCGTTTCCGGTTGCATCGGAATGATTTAACCACAGAGAACACAGAGAACACAGAGAGATCAGAGAGAAATGAATAATTCCGATGCTAACGGAAATGATATCATCTGCCACTAAAATCAATCTCATTCATCTGCGTGAATCTGCGTTCATCTGCCCGTATCTGCGGTAAAAAAAAAGATAATTTTGCAACCGCAGATGACAATTGATAAACGCCGATTCACGCAGATTCCCTATTGTCAAATCCACTCAACAACCACCGAATCATCTTCCACCAAAATCAATCTCATTCATCTGCGTGAATCTGCGTTCATCTGCCCGTATCTGCGGTAAAAAAAAAGATAATTTCTGAACCGCAGATGACAATTGATAGACGCTGATGCACGCAGATGCAGAGAACAGAATAAGATTACTTTAAATCCAACAATCCGCTAGTTTTCAACTTGGGATTAAACCGGATTTCTTCGGTTACACCGCGAGCTTTGAGCAGCGATAAAATTTCATTTTCCACCCGGCGCGCTACATTTTTTAACAATTTATCTTTGGCAAGTTCATCGGCAACAATACCTTCATAATTTGCCACTTCCTGGGCTGTCATCACGGTTTTGGTGTCGATGGGATCGTTCCACTTGGCTGCATCGGCACCGTTGCCTTCCGGCTGCGCTCCGTTTTCAGCAATCCAACTCGATCGGATGTTTTCGAGTATAGTGCGGTTTGGTCGATCGATAATTTGGACTTTCACCCAATAGCAATATTCGGTTTGCCGTACCAAATGCTGTTTCAGGCTGAGGTAAGTATCGCGAGAATAACCGACAAATTGCAGCATTTTATCCCTGTCAAAAATCGCATAAACGCCAATTTTTCCCTGGACAAAATCGGGCAATTTTCCCTCTGAGTCAATGTAGGGAATGAATTCTAAGCTAGCGAGAGGCTGAATGTCTTCTGTCATTTCTGGTTAATTGTCGATGTGAATTTTTTCTGACGTTTTTCTGATTCTTAAGTAAATCCACCTAATTCAAGGTGAAATACGGATGGCTAAAAAGCTTGCTGTGTATTTTTTCTTCCTTCTTCCTTCTTCCTTACTTCCCTCAAAATCCATCCGTTACATCCGTTACGAAAGAAGCGGACGTACTTCCTTCGGTCAACAGTTTGCAGTCAACAGTCAACAGTCAACAGTTTGCAGTCAACAGTTTGCAGTCAACAGTTTGCAGTCAACAGTCAACTAATTCTTAAAAAGTCGATAAACTGCACAGAGGCGGCTGGGTTTAAATATTTTGGCTTGAAACATGAAATTGGGCGGGACGTTGACGATCGCAAAATCGATCGATTCGTGATACTGTTCAAATTCCGCAGGCATTCCCTTCGGCGTGTTGCTGCTGTAGGGCACTGGCTGAAAAAGTAACTCCGCAAACTCAATGCGCGAACACTGCAATTGCAGCGCTATTTGTTGGAGAAAGCTTTCACCCGTTAACAAACCGAACAGTAGAGCTTTAGCATCCGGTTCGAGGACAAAATTGCTATCGTAGCTTTGAATAATCTTGAGACCCATTTTCTATATACTCCTGACAGACACCGGCGCACTCTGAATTTTACCCGACAGCGGCGATCGGCAAAAGGTCAGTTAAAATATCACAGTCTAGAAAATTTAAGAAATAGCCCGGATTTATTTGCCGATCGCTTTTATCATGTCCGTATCGAAAACGTATCATCTACCAGACAACGACTACAAGTCTATGCAGAAAATCGAAAACGCATCACTCCCAGCTTTGAGAAATTCCCCAAGCCAGCCGGATTGGCTAGAATTGGCAGAATACGCCTCTGTTGCCGGTTCAGCGATTGGGACGATTGCTGCGGGATTGTCGGGCCAAATTCTCTACGCCGCAGCCCCCTTAACCGCAGCGATATCGCTGAATATCGCCAATCGCCAGCGTTTCGAGCAACAAATGCAACAAAAGTCAAATTCTGCGATCGCGGAGGTACAGGCCGCAGCAGAAGGTCGATCGCAGCAAGTTCAGTTGCTACCTGGAGAACCAGCAGAACTTTACACGGCAGTATCCGACTTGAAACAAAAAATCCTCAGTTTGGAATCGAGCGCTATCAGCGACTTGCAAGCAGCCGTAGCATCCCTGGAACGAGCGCAGGCGCTACCTGCTGATTCTCAGGAGCTCTACACCATTCTGTCGGATTTGCGGGAAAAACTCCGCATCTTGGAAAATAGCGCCCTCAGAGAGGATGATTGGCAAAATGTCAACGTCCGATTTTTATTGATGGACGAAAAGTTAACTGAGGTGAGAACTATTACAGCTCAGTTGCAGGAGCGATCGAGCGATGTAGAATTGAATGAAATCCAAGGTTCTCTGAAGCAATTGCAGCATTTGCTCGATCGACCGGCAATAGACGCAGCGGCAATGCAAACCGATATCCAGCATTTGCACGAGCAAATTTCCGAGTTGCAGCGGCAAAATCAAGAAATTGTCAAGCCTTATTTGCAGCGTCTGACTCGCGCCGTCAAGAAACTCAGTCAGTAGTCAGTAGTCAGCAGTCAGCAGTCATTAGTCAGCAGTCAGTAGTCATTAGTCATTAGTCATTAGTCAGTAGTCATTAGTCATTAGTCATTAGTCATTAGTCATTAGTTATTTGTGGGTTTTTTCTAGGTTTTTGTGAGTAGTTGGGGATAACAACCAATAACCAATTCCCCATTTCCTGCGCGGGCCAAAGCCCAATTCCCAATTCCCAATTCCCAATTCCCAATTCCCAATTCCCAATTCCCAATTCCCAATTCCCAATTCCCCATTCCCCCATTCCCCCATTACCCATGACTAAATATTTGCCAAGCTTGCCAGAAAACATAAATCGATAGAATTGCCAAGAGCGATCGAAAAGCTAAACTAATAGTGCGATCGGACAATCTCGGCAAAAACCGGGTGCTGATTTGCGCCCCCAACAAACCGCCGCCGCCCAGAATTAACCCCACAACCCACAAAACATTCCCGCGCGCCGCGTGTCCCGCCGTCGCCGAAATAGCAGTGATGACGATGACACCCAAGCTGGTTTGAATTGCAGTTTTAATGCTTTCTCCTAACAGCAAAATTTGCAAGGGAACCATAATCACGCCGCCGCCTACGCCGAACAAACCCGCTAATAAACCCGCCGCACTGCCGGTAGCAATTTTAGCAAAAGTTGGATTGAATAAAATATTTGAATTCTTGGGTAATTCGCGATCGGTAATTGATAAGTGAGCATTTTCTAGTTGTCTTGCTTTTTCTCCCAGTTCCCCTTGTTCTACTTCCGCTTTCTTCTTAGCTGTTATGTGCTTGCGAACCTCAATTAAATAAATATTTAGCCACAACAACAAGCCAAAAGAAACTAACAGCAAATAAGGCGGAAATATCCCCGCCAAATAAGCACCGATTTGTGCTGTAATGACGGCTGGAAATCCGATGCCAGCCACTTTGCCAAAGCTGAGATAGCCCATGCGCCAATTCTGGATGCTGCCAGAAATAGCTGTAATGACGATCGACAAACTGCTAGTAGCAACCGCTTGCACCGGATCGTAATTGAGAGCCACCAACAAAGGCACGAGCACCGTACCGCCCCCGATACCCAAAAATCCAGCTAGAATTCCGGCAAACAGTCCAGATGCAACCAGAATCAATAATTCAGTGATAGTCATTAGTTATTAGTCAGTAGTCAGTAGTCAGTAGTCAGTGGTCAGTGGTCAGTAGTTAGTAGTTAGTAGTTAGTAGTTAGTAGTTAGTAATTAGTAGTTAACAATCAACAGTCAACAGTCAACAGTCAACAGTCAACAGTTAACAATCAACAATCAACAGTCAACAGTCAACAGTCAACAGTCAACAATCAACAGTCAAATTTTAAGAATCATTAGTTGAGCCGTCGGGCATAATTGCCCGCCTCAAATCTGCATCGCGGAAGTTAGTTCGATTGAGATTAGCATCAATCAAAACCGCTTCGATCAAAACAGCCCCGCTAAAATTAGACCAGCACAGCTTTGCCCGGTACAAATTAGCACCGGTTAAGTTAGCCCCGCGCAGAGTTGACCAACTCACATTGGCAACTCTCAAATTAGCATTGGTCAAATTAGCATTGGTCAGATTAGCTCCAACCATCGTTACTTGGCGCAAGTCTGCACCAGTCAGGTTGGTCCCGCTCAGCATTGCCCCGCTCATAATTGCCTGAGTCAAGTTAGCTCTTTCTAACAGCGATTCGCTGAGGATGGCATTTGTCAGGTTTACCGCTTTGAGAGTTGACCAACTCAAATTTGCCTTCATCAAATTAGTGCGAATCATGCTAGCGTCGGTTAAGTTGGCCGCAAACAAATTCGCTTCGGTAAAGTTGGCTTCGGTCAAGTTAGCTTCCGTCAAATTAGCCTTGGTCATGTTGACTTCTCTCGCCATTGAGCCGCGCAAGTTCGCTCCCATTAGGTTAGCCCCGCTGAGATTGGCGCGGCTCAAATCGGTACCGATCAGATTTGCTTCGCTGAGGTTGGCTTCCGTCAAATCCACCCCGGCCAATTTCACCTCGCGCAAGTTCGCTCCCGTCAGGTTAGCGCCTTTGAGATTTGCGTCTTGGAAATTCCCTCTGGTAAAACTAGCTTCGCTGAGGTTTACTCCTTTTAAGTCGGCCCCGGCGAGGTTAATCTCTCGAAAAATTCTTTCTCCGGCCGCATATTGCCTCAGAATTCGATCGGCCTCCATGTCATTCGCCTCGCAATTTTTTTCAAACGTTAGAGTGATGGGTGTTACCACATCATCCCAGATAACCACCGTATTCACGCCGCACGGTGCAGTATCGGCAAAATCTTTGCACTCTGATGTCCTGGCACTCCTGTGCGAATCTATTCTAGATGGCCTCACAAATGTCCGCGCTTCTGAGAGAATCAAAAATAAGGTAAATATATCAGCAGTCAGCACTCAAGACTATTTCAGATTTTAAATTTGAAATGAGAGATGCGAATGACTTGCTAGATATAGGTTTGGGGATTGTATACAGTTGCATTAGAACTCTTGCAAAAATACAGTGCACCCCACCCCAACCCTCCCCGCGAGTTCGGGGAGGGGGCAAGATTATTCTTGTTTCCCCCCGCGTCCGGGGGGACTTGCGGGGGGTGAATTTGACTTTTGCATATATATTGTTTTTGGAAGCTGGTATCTGAACAACTGACTGCTGACTGATTTTTCCACCACTGATAAAGGAAGTTTGAGAATGCCTGAAAATTTGAGAAGCCAAGCTGTGACTGGAGGCGTACAGCGCGCGCCCAACCGAGCAATGCTGCGGGCCGTCGGTTTTGGCGACGGCGATTTCACTAAGCCCATTGTGGGAATTGCCAACGGGTACAGCACGATTACGCCCTGCAATATGGGATTGAACGACCTCGCTTTGCGGGCTATTGCCAGCGCAAAAGAAGCCGGAGCGATGCCGCAGATGTTCGGTACGATTACGATCAGCGACGGGATCTCGATGGGAACTGAAGGGATGAAATATTCTCTGGTGTCGAGAGATGTAATTGCTGATTCTATTGAAACTGTTTGCAACGGCCAAAGTATGGACGGCGTGCTGGCTGTGGGCGGTTGCGACAAGAATATGCCGGGGGCGATGATTGCGATCGCCCGCATGAACATTCCTGCTATTTTTGTTTACGGCGGCACGATCAAACCGGGACACCACAACGGAAAAGATTTAACCGTAGTCAGCGCTTTTGAAGCAGTCGGTCAATTCAGCGCCGGCAAAATTGACGAAGCAGAACTCAATGCAGTAGAACAAAAAGCTTGTCCCGGTGCGGGTTCCTGCGGCGGAATGTTTACAGCAAATACGATGTCCAGTGCCTTTGAAGTGATGGGGATGAGCTTGCCCTATTCTTCGACAATGGCTGCTGAAGATGCCGAAAAAGCTGACAGCGCTGCCGAATCTGCCACAGTTGTGGTGGAAGCAATTCGCAAACAGTTGTTGCCGAGCCAAATTTTGACACGCAAGGCCTTTGAAAATGCGATCGCGGTAATTATGGCGATCGGCGGTTCAACCAACGCTGTGCTGCATTTATTGGCCATTTCCAATACGATCGGCGTTGAACTCTCCCTAGACGATTTTGAAACAATTCGAGCCAAAGTTCCCGTGCTGTGCGACCTCAAACCAAGCGGCAAATACGTAGCAACCGACTTGCACAAAGCCGGCGGCATTCCGCAAGTAATGAAAATGCTTTTGGAACAAGGTTTGCTGCACGGCGATGCCCTGACAATTACCGGCCAAACTATTGCTGAAGTGTTAGCAGATATTCCCAGCGAACCTCGAACCGACCAAGACGTAATTCGCCCTTGGAACAACCCGATGTACGCCGAAGGACATTTAGCAATTCTCAGGGGAAATCTGGCAACAGAAGGAGCAGTCGCTAAAATTACAGGCGTTAAAAAACCGCAAATCACCGGCCCGGCGCGAGTATTTGAATCCGAAGAAAATTGTTTGGATGCAATCTTAGCCGGCAAAATTCAAGCCGGAGATGTGATTGTCGTCCGCTACGAAGGGCCAAAAGGCGGGCCGGGAATGCGCGAAATGCTAGCACCAACTTCGGCAATTATTGGCGCAGGTTTGGGCGATTCTGTGGGTTTAATTACTGACGGCCGCTTCTCTGGCGGAACTTACGGCCTGGTTGTAGGTCACGTCGCACCAGAGGCGCAAGTTGGCGGCACAATTGCTTTAGTAAAAGAGGGCGATTCAATTACGATTGATGCTAAGAATCGGTTGTTGCAGCTCAATGTTGCTGATGCAGAATTAGAGCAGCGCCGAGCAGCTTGGCAAGCTCCTAAACCTCGCTATACTAGGGGCGTTTTGGCTAAATACGCTAAGTTGGTTTCTTCTAGCAGTATCGGTGCTGTGACTGATTTGGGTTTGGGTTAAAGAAGGAAGACTTTTTTAACCGCAGGTAAACGCAGATGAACGCAGATCAAATACTATCTGCGTTCATCTGTGTTTATCCGCTGATATCTGCGGTTAAAAAATCCCAATCTATCTAATTCAACAATATTTTAACAGGCAATTAGCGCTGATTCAAAAAGCGACTTGCCATCGAAATTGCGTCAGTAATATCTACGTCGCCGTCTCCATCTGCATCTAAAAACGTATTCAAAACCGGATTTGAACCCTGGGCTGGATTTTGGGCGTTGCCACCGGTTTGCAGCAAATTCAGCACTAAGGGCACCAAAACAGGTATCATCGCTTGGACTGTGCCGTTATTCAAGCCGGTTCTTTGGGCGATATCCTGAACTATTTGAATTAATTGGTTGTTTCCAAACAAACTCTGTACCGCTTGCGGATTGGGGTTTGTGCCGCTAAATTGGTTGACAACTTGTTGAGCTTGTGCATCTCCCGATTGCGATCGCACGTCTTTCAATGCCGATCGCACGTATCCGCTCAAAACCGACATCGCTAGCTGAGTCGTGCCCGCATCCACGCCTTGGCTGCTGCTCAACTGCTGTACCGTACCCAGAATGTTGCCCAACTGATTGGGACTTGCTTGTTGGTTGGGATTGTCGATCGCGCTCAAAATTTGGTCAAATAGTCCCATAATTTTCGCTCCTTACTGTACTTGTTCAACTCTAGATTAACCCATCATATCAATTCCGGTTATATCGGAATGATTTAACCGCAGAGAACGCAGAGGACACAGAGAGAGAAGAAAGATGTATGATTCCGATGCTGACGGAATTGATATCACCCACTATCAATTACCAATTCTCAATCTCAAATCTCAAATCTCCATAATATATTCTAGTAGACTTCTCCAATAATTATGGTGGAGCGGGGCCCAAAGCCTGCTTTTTACAGGCTTTTTAGGATAAGTCTAATGTTTGATCGGCAGGGCGATCGCAAATTCCGTCCCAGTTCCCATCTCCGACCAACAGTTAATCGTCCCGCCGTGTTTCTTGACAATAATTTCGCGGCCGATTGCCAATCCCAAACCAGTACCTACACCCCTCGGTTTAGTTGTAAAGAACGTTTCAAACATTCTTTCTTGACTGGCCGCAGGTATTCCCGTACCGTTATCGGAAATTCGCACTACCACTGAGTCGTCGTCCAAGTATTCTGTAGCGATCGTAATTTGCGGCGAAAAACTAGAAACTTCCTGTTGGATTGACTCCGAATCCGATTCTTGGTTCGCTTCCTGATAGCGAGTTTTCTCAATTTTTTCTCTCTCTTCCACAGCATCTAGTGCATTGTTCAAAACGTTGACAAACACTTGGTAAAGCAAACCCATATAGCCTTCTATTTTGGGGATTTCCCCGTAATTTCGCACCACTTCAACGCCGTGTTTTACCCGGCTGTTGAGAATCAGCAAACTGCTGTCTATGCAGGCGTGCAAATCGACTGGTTCAGGCGCTGCAGCGTCGAGTCGAGAAAAATCTTTCAAACTCAAGATAATGGCTTTGGCTCTTTGGGCACCCACTTGCATGGAGTTAAATATTTTCATCAAATCTTCTTGGAGAAAATCGAGGTCTATTTCTTCTGCTTTGGCCGTGACTGCAGGAGGCGGGTTGGGTATTTCTGTTTCGTAAATTTTGAGCAAATCTAAAATATCTTCAACGTAAGTTTTTGCCGGATCGATGTTGGCATAGATAAAATTGATTGGGTTGTTAACTTCGTGAGCAACACCGGCCAGCATCCGTCCCAAAGTTGCCATTTTCTCATTTTGAAGTATCTTAATTTCTTGCTCGGATTTCAATTCTTCTAGCAGGTGATTTACTTTCTGAATCAGTTGGTTGAACGAATCTGCTAATACTCCTACTTCATCGGTGCTGGTAACTGGTACTTGCAACTCAAAATTAGATTCTTCGGTGACTCGCTGCGCTATTTTAGTGACAGCGGCGAGGGGTTTGGCGATCGCCCGACTGGTAAAGCTCGCCAGCAGTGCTGCAATTACGATCGACAGTGCCATGCTACCAAAAATTATTTGCACCCGCAGCGCCTGCGCTCTGAGCAGGGCTTCCCGTGCTGCATCTTCTTGCTCTTGGGCGCGATCGATAATTTCTGCTAAATCATTGGTCGCCTTATCTAATTGCCGCCCATTTTTATCTCGCTCGAAATTCGCCAGCAACTTGCGTTTAACACTTTTTTGCTCTGGCTTATCTGGCAACTTGCTGATTTGAGCGTTAACTGTTTGTAGCTGCAAAATGTAATTAGACACTAGCGAATCGTAAGTTTTGATAAATTCCTGTAAACCTGCTGCCTGCTCCATGTTTTTCTGATTTTTTAGTTCAGATAGCGACAGCTTCAAACTGTAGATATTGTTTTGTAGCTGTTGATATTTTCTGTCAAATATTTCGGGCTGTTCGATCCCGTCAATCAATCGCTGTTGGCTGTTTTGCGTCCGCAGCAAAGCCACCTGCAACTTATTTAAAAGCTGACTTTCTCGATCGATGTGTAGTTGATTGTTAGTTCTGCGATAGTAATGATTCCCCGCCAGCATCCCGATAGTCGTGCCCCCAATCGCCACACAAAGAGCCAATGCGTAGCCGCGGCTGATTTTGTCGCCAATACTGAGGTTTCCGAAGGAGCGGGCTATTTGAACAAAATAATTAAGCTTTGGTAGGTGGCTCTGTTTGATTTTATACTCGAAAGATGTAGGAAGTTCTTGTGAAGCCTGGTTGCGATGTTTGAGCTGCATAGATGCGAACCTGTGAATAATTCACGCACTGAGAATTAAGTCTAACTTAACTCGCGGATGTTTAGAAAGTACCGCATCGATACTTAATGTGATATTTTTTGTTAATAATGAGGAAGCTCTTACCCTACCTGAGAAACCCGGTTTCGGGTTTCCGCTGTCGGAGCTTCTAGGACGCACTTATACTGTTTGAGATTTTAGAAGAATTAGGAATGACCAGGGCTAAAAACTGATACAAGCCCCAGACATGAATCGCGGAAAACCCAAATTTCAAGCTCCCAGACTCATCTGTGGATTAAATCTAAAATTTAAAATTGATTGACTGATTCGGTAAAGGTTTGGATAGCGGGTTCGATCATTTGCATTCTTTGAGTGAAACTGGTATTGCGTTAAGAAACCGTGTTTCTACGTAACTCAATGCGATATTTATTTTTTTGATAAAGAAGGGTGGCTTGAGGGGCGATCGAATAAATCACAGATGAAATAATGAGGTGTTCGGGCGGGTGAACGCAGCAATAAACAGCCTGCACCCGCTACAATTGCAGCTTTGGGCGCGCATTTGTCCGCCTGCACTCCCTACCGCTCAAACCCGCTTGCATTCTGCACTGAGCACGAGCAGAATCGGGATTGGCAGGCTAAGCAGTGCGATCGGACACTCGATCGGTTCCGAATTATCATCACAATGTAAGAATCAAAGTATAACCCTTTTATTTGCCGCCCCCTCATGCCTTTGCCGCGCCTGTTAACCTTAATTGCTGCTTTCTGCCTCACCCTGGGGCTGATTATTGGCCTGATAAGTTCCTTGACAGGGCTTTACAGTCAAGTTGCGCTGTCTGCTTCTCCGTTGCTGGCTAATTTGCTGATTTTCCTAATAATTGTACTTTTGGGAACGCTAATTTTTGCGATATTTTATTATTTTAAGCTGCTGCAACGTCCGGGAAAAGTTAAGGGAAAACGGGCGATTAATCCGAAGGTTCCTGTGGTCAAAAGTGAGGCTGCTTCGGAAAATCTTCAAGCAATTAGGCAGCAAGTCGATCGCATTCAAGATGAAGTAGCGCGGCAAGCTTTGCTGTTGAGAGCCCGCGAAATTGAAGCTAACATGGCCCGCGGCAATGTTCGGATCGTGGTTTTCGGCACCGGTTCTGCGGGGAAAACTTCGGCTGTCAATGCGTTGGTGGGGCGGATGGCGGGAGAGGTGGGCGCGCCGATGGGAACTACGGAAGTTGGAGAAACTTACACTCTTTCATTGAAAGGAATCGATCGCGAATTAGCAATTACTGATACCCCAGGCATCTTGGAAGCGGGAGTAGCGGGGACTTACAGAGAGGAATTGGCGCGTCAGTTGGCGGCCGGGGCAGATTTGATCTTATTTGTTTTGGACGGCGATTTGCGTAAATCTGAGTACGAACCGCTACGGACTTTGGCGGAAATTGGCAAAAGGTCGATCGTGGTTTTTAATAAAGTTGACCTTTATCCCGACAGCGACAGAGACGAAATTCTCGATCGGCTGCGACAGCGAGTCAAAGGTTTTGTATCAGCAATGGATGTAGTTGCAATTAGCGCCAACCCGCAAAAAGTTGTACTAGAAAGCGGCACAATATTTCAACCAGACCCGGATATGATGCCATTAATTAGGCGCATCGCAGCAATTTTGCGAGCCGAAGGCGAAGACTTAATTGCCGACAATATTTTGTTGCAATCTCAGCACTTGGGAGACCAAGCGCGCAAGTTAATTGACGCTCAAAGACGGCGCGCCGCTGATAAAGTAGTAGAGCGATTTCAGTGGATCGGAGCCGGAGTAATTGCCGTCACGCCCTTACCCGTTGTGGATTTGTTAGCGACAGCAGCAGTTAACGCTCAAATGGTAGTAGAAATTGCCAAGATTTACGGCTGCGAATTAAATATCGATCGCGCCAAAGAATTGGCATTATCTCTAGCAAAAACTCTAGCAAGTTTGGGAATAGTTGAAGGCGTAATTCAAGTGGTTTCAAGGGCGCTGCAATTAAGCGTAGCCGGGTTTGTGCTCGGCAAAGCAATTCAAGCAGTCAGCGCCGCTTATTTAACCAGAATTGCCGGGAAAAGTTTTATTGAATATTTCCGACATGACCAAGATTGGGGCGATGGCGGGATTGCCGAAGTCGTGCAAAGGCAGTTTCAGTTAAATCGGAAAGACGAGTTTGTTAAAGCATTTGTCAAAGATGCGATCGCCCGCGTTGTCGAACCTCTGAACATTTACCAGCAACAAGAATCGGAACCCGAATTAGAAATGCCAGCAGAAGTGGAACCAGAACCATTGTACAAGCACCCGGGCGACGATTGGGAAACCAACAGCAACAAGCGCCAAGATGACTGGTAATTAGTCAGTTGACTGTTGACTGTTGACTGTTGACTGTTGACTGTTGGCTGTTGACTGTTGGCTGTTGACTGTTAATTGTTAATTGTTAATTGTTAATTGTTAATTGTTAACTAATAAATGATCACTGTTAATTGTTAACTAATGACTAATGACTAATGACTAATGACTAATGACTAATGACTAATGACTAATGACTAATGACTAATGACTAATGACTAATGACTAATGACTAATGACTAATGACTAATGACTAATGACT
>NZ_JBARVX010000390.1:0-3955 GCF_049646505.1 Microcoleus sp. | reverse complement strand
AAGGCGAAAACAAAGGAGTTATTAAGCCGGCAACGACCCTATTCTTCCCTATAGACGTAAAATTGCCAAATACCGTTTACGGCAAGACTGACGGCGAAATTCGCTTGACTGCGCGAGTGGGCGATCGCCCCCATTCCGATACATTTACTTTCCGGGTGTTTGCCAATTCAGCCAAAATCAAAGATGCAGTAGCAATTTTCGATCCGGCGGGCAAAACATCGGCAATGTTAAAACAGCTAGGCCATCAGCTTGTGCCGTGGAACGGTTCGCAAGTTTCATCCCTACTAATTATCGGTAGGGAAGCGTTTTCTAGCGGCGAAAAATTGCCGGGAAGTTTAGAAGATTTTGTCCTCCGAGGCGGCAAAGCAATTATATTTCCCCAGCGCAAGGAATGGCTGGAAAATATGGGTTTCCGGGTGTCTGGCCACATCAGCCGCCGCGCTTATCCAGTTGATAGCAACCATCCCGCAGTTATCGGTTTAGACAGTGAAGATTTGCGGGATTGGACTGGCGAAAGCACGCTGGTGGAAGCTTATCCAGATACGATTCAAACTGCGCCGAGAATGAGTCCGGCAAATATGCCTTGGTACGGCTGGCATTGGGGAAATCGCGGCGGTGTCAGCAGCGCTGCTGTTGAGAAGCCGCACCGCAGCAGTTGGCGGCCTATTTTGGAATCTGAGTTTGATTTAGCTTATTCGCCGCTGATGGAATTGGATTACGGAAAAGGAAGGCTGATTTTAAACGAGTTGGATTTGGAAGACCATTATTCTGCAGATGGTGGGGCGGCGCAGTTAGTCCAACAAATTATGAGTTACGGGATGAATTCTCCGCTGCTTGGAAAGCCGGATAAGGTGGTTTTAATTGGGGGAGATGGAGATGCCCAAAAGCTGGACAGTTTGGGGGTAATTTATCAGCGGGCTAATGCGCTTTCTAATGATGTTGCTTTGACAATTGTGGGGGCTCAAGCGAATCTGAAAGATGCCGATTTGCGGGGTTATTTGAATGCTGGCGGAAAGGCGTTTTTCTTGCCGCGTCAAGTGCCTGTAGCTGGTTTGGGCGTGGGTTTGCAGCAGGCGAAGGATTTCGGGGGTTCGCTGGCGGTTCCGAGTTGGGATGAGGTGAAGGGGGTTAGCGGTTCGGATTTGCGATCGCGCTCTTTTTATGATACTTGGTTGATTAAGTCTGGGGGAGAAATCGGTGGTGACGGTTTGTTAAGTCGCGTACAAGTTGGCAAGGGCGTGGCGATTTTCTCTCAGATTGACCCGGACAGTTTGAATGCGGATGATAAGACTTATTTGCGTTTTACTCGCTGGCGGCAAACTCGGGCAAATGCTCAGATTTTGGCTAATTTAGGGGCGACTTTTAAGGCGGATGGATCTGTATTTAACGGTTCGAGTCGGGAGTTTTATCACTGGGATTATAAGGCGGATTTTGAGAATGGGGACGATCCTTATCGGTATTATCGGTGGTAGGATTTTTTAACCGCAGAGGGCGCAGAGGACACAGAGAAAGAGAAGAGAGAATTGATCGCAGTAGGGAGGCACTGCCGTGTCCTCTATCTCTGCTAGTACCTACTTACCTGAAAAATGCTGTATCACAGGTCAAAGTGTCGCCGGAAGCGGGGGTCTAGTTTGTCGGTTTTCTGTTGGTTGCAGGTGCGACAGAGGGTTTGTAGGTTGCTGATGTCGTTGCTGCCGCCGCGCCCTAGGGGGATGATATGATCGATCGACAGTTGGGTTTCTTGTTTGGTTTGGCCGCAGCTTTGGCACTGGTATTTGTTGCGAGTAAATACGTATTTTCTGACTTCGGGTGGAATGCGAATTCTAGGGGTTTTAGTCATGAATTGTGCGGTTGATTTTCCGGGTTTAGTAGTTGGCGGCGTAAATCATCAAGGGGTGATTCTGGCGGGCTAATTTCTAATTGATTGTTTTCTGGTGTTTCTTCTACTTCTGGTTCGTCGGGGCAAAACTCTACGCATATTTTAACTCGAATTTTTCCTTTTTGCCATCCTTGAGAACCAAACCTAAGAACTTTACCTGCTATACCTTCATCAAATAGCACATTTCTTATCTTTTCTACTAGGTAAATAGAGTTTTTGAGATAAGTTTGAAATTGACCACTACTAATAATTGGGTGCTTAAAATAGGAGTTGACTCCTAAATCTTTATTGAGAGTTTCCCATTCGTTGACCAACCACAAAACTTCTTCATCATCTAACTCAATAAATATTTCTTCGGTGTCATCATTATTCATAATTAAACCTATTTTTGAGTAATCATTGACTTGTTGAGGTAAAGATGGACGCGCATCTAACTACAGACTCAACTATAATACCAGCTAATCCAATTTGATTGTCACCGCACCGTCGTAAGTTCATCGGCAAATATTTCGTCATAAATGTCATTTTCCGTACTCAGCCAATCTTGATAAGCTTGAGATTCAAGCATCGGTGGAACAGGTTTTTTCCCACTTTTCAAGAAAAGCGCTAGGTTCAGAAGTATTGCTAACTTCTCATCGGGAAGTTGCTCAATTATCATCAGAACTTTTTGGCGAATGTTCATAGGATTGGCGATCGCTATTTGTCGGCTATTATAGCACGATTGACACCATAAAGATACCCGGCGATTTCCAATCGCCGCGATTTCCGATCGCCGGATTTCCGATCGCCATAATTTCAATCAATATCTTTCGCGTCAAAATCCATCGCAACACCATCATTTTGTCCAATTACAGGCAACAAATGCTCGTGCAACTTCATCGCCTGCAAACAGCTATTAATCCCAGAAACCGCCCGATCGTACTTTTCGATCTTTTCTTCATTCTCCCCTTGCAGCCGCTGGTTTCTGGCGATTTTCTCCTCTGCCTCCTGCGCCAAAGTTTGCTCGATATAATCGCGGGCTTGACTGTATTTCTGCAAAATATCATCCGCTTGTTTTTCTGCCATCGGTAACAAATGATCTTTCAGGGTTTTATTCACAGTTTGGCGGAAGGTTTGGCGGATTGTTTTCGATACTTTTGGTTCAAAATCTAAGCGCAACAATTGCCGAATAGCAGGCTGGGCATCTACCATATTTTCGCAGTCGTAACCTTGAGATGTTTGCTGCAATGTTTGCCGGAATTGATAAATCGAAAAAGTGTCTTCATCGTAAAAACGGGGACTTTCTCGCACGTAGCGATCGCACTCCACGCCCGCCGCATTCACCAAAGCATTAGAAACCCGCTGCGACAACTCCTCTAACTGCTGTTCAATTCCCCCATCGTTCCCCAACAACCGATAAAGCAATCGATAGTATTCCGACTTGCGAACGCTGTCTTTCAGATACTGGAAATAATTATCAATCAGTGACTTAGTAGCCTCTACTAAAATATCTTCCAACTGATTCGCTAAATAATAAAGCGCTTCCACTAAAACAGCAATTAAAGGTGCTGTAGCATTGCGGGGATGAGTCATCAAAGTGCGTCCGTAAGCCGCCTCTACCGAAAATCCGTCTAACAATTCATCCAAGCGGCGGATCATCCGAGATTGCAGTTGTCGAAAATCAATGTCAAAGATATCGCATTTGTTCATAATCATTTCATTGATTTCTTTGGCGATATGTTCCCGAAAATCTTGTCCAACTTGCTGCAATTCTTGATTTAACCGCAAAAGTTCTTGGGCTTTCATCGCTTCAATTTCGCGGGGCTGGCTGTCCAAACTCCGCTGGATTGTTTGGTATTGTTTCCGCAGTTGAATGCACAAATCTTCTAAATCGTCAGCGAGATTTTTGAACAGTTGCGGGCGCTTTTCTTTGGTGAGATAATCGGTGATGGCTGTGCGAAAATCTTCGATGCCGCTATCTTGAATTAATTGCTGGATTAACGGTTGACCTTGTTCTGCAAGAATCCGCACGTAGTTTTGATTTGGGGTTTCGTAGCTGTTAACTGAAATCCGAAATTGACTAGCAGACAGTTTGCC
>NZ_JBARVX010000389.1:0-24725 GCF_049646505.1 Microcoleus sp. | reverse complement strand
CGCAAACTTTAGAAGACTTAAAGTCTGCCCAAAATAAGTTGGTTGAATCGGAAAAAATGGCCGCCCTTGGGGGGTTGGTTGCAGGTGTTGCCCACGAAATCAATACTCCCATCGGCATCGGCATCACCGCCGCTTCTTTGTTGGCGGAAAAAGTCACGAAATTTTTTGAGCTTTACAGCAAGGGGCAAATTAAACGTTCCGAGCTAGAAAAGTTCCTGGATACCGCCGTGCAAAGCAGTAATATGATCTTATCAAACCTGACGCGGGCGGCTGACTTGATTCACAGTTTCAAAGAAGTGGCTGTAGATCAGTCGAGCGAATTAAAACGCACCTTTAATGTGAAAAACTATCTAGAAGAGATTTTGACATCTTTAACCGCCAAACTAAGACAAACCAAACACAAAATAGAGATTAGGTGCGATGAAAATATTGTACTGGACAGTTACCCGGGCGTGCTGTCTCAAATTGTGACAAATCTGGTGTTTAATTCCCTAGTTCACGCTTACGATGCAGAAGACGAAGGGATTCTGGCTTTTGATTTCAAACTAGAGGGCGATCGGCTAATATTTGAATATGCAGATAACGGCAAAGGAGTTTCCCCAGAAAATCTCAGTAAAATCTTTGAACCATTTTTTACCACCAAAAGAGGTAAGGGCGGCACAGGATTGGGACTGCACATTATTTACAACCTAGTTACGCAAAAACTCAAAGGTACAATTACCTGCGAAAGTCAATTGAACAAAGGTACAAGATTTATGATGGAGTTTCCAGCTAAAATTAGTAATTAGTTATTATACCACGAGTTTTAATACAATTTTATTTAGGAGAGTAATTAATGTCAGAAGCTAGTAAAAAACTGTTCGCTGCGAACGATGACGAATTAATAGTGTTGGGCGACGATGAATTAATATTTGCGGAAGAAGACGAGGTTCAAGAACAACCGATACCAGACAGTTGGAAAATTTTAATTGTAGACGATGAAATAGAAATTCACAATATTACAAAGCTAGCTTTAAATGAATTTACATTTGAAAACAAATCCCTCACATTTATCAGCGCTTTTTCTGGTAAAGAAGCCAAAGAAATGATCCAAGCTCATCCAGATGTAGCATTAATTTTACTGGATGTAGTGATGGAAACAGAAGAGGCAGGCTTGGAAGTTGTAAAATACATCCGCGATATTTTAGACAATAAAATAGTGCGGATTATTTTGCGTACCGGACAGCCGGGACAAGTGCCGGAAGATGTTGTAATTGTCAGCTACGATATTAATGATTACAAGACTAAAACAGAACTCACAAACAAAAAGTTATTTACCACGGTAGTAACAGCGCTGAGAGCATTTCGCGCCCTGACTCAAATCGAAGCCAGCAAAAGCGAACTTGAAAAGATTGCAATAGCTTCGGCCCGCTTTGTTCCCCGCGAATTTTTAAAGTTTC
The DNA here is from genome assembly GCF_049646505.1 of Microcoleus sp. Taxonomy (GTDB): domain Bacteria; phylum Cyanobacteriota; class Cyanobacteriia; order Cyanobacteriales; family Microcoleaceae; genus Microcoleus. Next base: position 23,286 of record NZ_JBARVX010000389.1, on the reverse strand, counting down.
TCAAAATTGAAAGCATTGTTGATGCCAGATTGGGAGACTCTGTACAGGCGGAAATGACGATTATGTTTGCGGATATTCGTTCATTTACAAGTCTATCAGAAAGTATGTCTCCTAGAGAAAATTTTGAGTTTCTCAACTCTTATTTGAGCCGAGTTGGGCCAGTTATCCGCCAGTACAACGGCTTTATAGATAAATACATTGGTGACGGAATTATGGCGCTGTTTCCTAACTGTGCTGAAGATGCGGTGCAGGCAGCAATTGAGATGCAGCAGCAAGTTAAAATTTATAACAGACACAGGCAAAATAGCGGCTATCAACCTATTTCGATAGGAATAGGTTTGCATACGGGAACTTTAATGTTGGGTACTATTGGCGAAGCGGAACGGATGGAAAGTACGGTAATTTCTGATGCTGTGAATTTAGCAGCGCGGGTGGAAGGATTGACAAAGCTTTACGGAGTCAGTATTGTCGCTAGCGTCCAAACTCTTTGTCGAATAGACGATCCGCAAAATTATAAGTGCCGGTTTCTCGATCGCGTTCAAGTCAAAGGAAAACAAACACCTGTTGCTGTATTTGAAATTTACGACGGCGACTCGGATACGATGATCGAACTAAAAGGACAAACCCAAACTGATTTTGAACAGGGTATTTTTTTTCACTACCAGCAGCAATTCGCGCAAGCAAGGCAAATGTTTTTGCGCGTCTTGCAAGTCAACAAGTATGATAAGGCTGCACAGTTTTATGCAGAACGCTGCGATATGTTGATGAAGAATGCAGTCATTCTGACTCTGGAAGGAATTGAAATTTAGGGAATTGGGCATAGGGCATAGGGCATGGGGCATGGGGCATCAGCTAAGATTGTGAACAGCCAACAGTGAACAGTCAACAGTCAACAGTCAACAGTGAACCGTGAACGGTGAACAAATAACTTAATTTATGCGCTTAAAATCCCTTGATGTTTTTCGCGGAATTGCGATCGCCTCAATGATTCTAGTCAACAATCCCGGCAGTTGGAAACACATTTACTGGCCGCTAGAACACGCAGAATGGCACGGCTGCACTCCCACAGACTTAATATTTCCGTTTTTCCTGTTCATCGTGGGCTGCGCGATGTCTTTCTCGCTGTCTAAATATACTCAAACTACTACAAAAATAGAAACAAATATCTACTGGCGAATTGGGCGCCGATCGGCAATTCTGTTTATATTAGGATTGCTGCTAAATACATCGTCGATCGCCCTTGACGTACTTCTCAACAGCGCCCCAGTGGAAAACTTCTGTAAAATCCGCATCATGGGAGTATTGCAGCGCATCGGCTTAGCATATTTCATCAGTGCGATCGCCATTCTCAACCTTTCCCCCCGCAATCAAAAACTGCTCGCTGTTGCGGTACTTTTGGGCTATTGGGCTGCACTAACTGCAGGCGCTGTAGGGGGGTACAGTGCCGGCGAACTCACGCCAGAAGGAAATTTAGGAGGATATGTCGATCGGCTAATTCTCGGCAGCCAACACCTGTACAAAGGCGGCCCCTTCGATCCTGAAGGATTGTTGAGCACCTTACCCGCAGTTGTAACAGTTCTCATCGGCTATTTTACGGGAGAATGGTTGCGCGTACAGCCGATCGAAACCCGCACCAGTGTCAACTTAGCAATATGCGGCCTAAGTTGTCTAGTAATCGGCCGTTTTTGGGGATTTTTATTTCCAATCAACAAACAACTGTGGACGAGTTCCTATGTGGTTTTTACCGCAGGTTGGGCTTTGTTATTGCTAGCAGTTTGCTACGAAACAATAGAAGTGCGGAATTGGAAATGGGGGCGACCGTTTGAAATCATGGGAGTGAATGCAATTTTCCTGTTTGTTGCTTCCGGGATTGTCGCCAGACTTTTATTAAAAACTCATATCGGTAGCGGCGAAAATCCTCCGACAACTTACACTTGGATTTACGAAAACTGGTTTGTGCCGTGGGCTGGGCTGCTGAACGGTTCTCTAGCATTTGCCGTGACAGCGGTATTGTGTTGGTGGTTGATTTTGTATGGAATGTACCGCCGAGGTTGGGCGATCAAAATTTAAATTGTGGCTTGTTAAACAAGTGGATTAGTTGGTAAGTTGTCAGGAACCGCGAGTTGACAGTCAAAAGCTTTTTGCTATAATACGTTTATTAAAGTTGGCAGTTCATAACGTGGATGGTATAAAGGAGAAGAAACAATGATACAGCCAGTAATTTTAGAAAAATTAGAAGAACTACCAGAATCTTTTCAGACAGAGGTGCTTCATTATATCGAGTTTTTGATTGAAAAGTACGCTAAAAAATCTACACAAGAAAAACCACCAAAAAAGCGTCGTGTTGCGGGAACAATGGAAGGTCTGATTATCATGGCAGATGATTTCGATGAGCCGCTTGAAGACCTGAAAGAGTATATGTAATTAATTTCATCTATGCTGTTAGACACCCATGCCTTACTCTGGTTTCTGAATAAAGATTCCCGATTACCAGAGACGACAAAGACACAAATAGAGGAGGCTGAATCTGTATTCGTCAGTATGGCTTCACTTTGGGAGATTTCGATTAAGGTTAACATTGGCAAATTAACGCTGATGACTACTTTTGAAACTATCAGATTAAACATGATAAATTTGGGCATTGAGGAACTACCCATTTCTTTTGAGGATGCAATTACTTATCTCTCAATTCCCCTGCATCATCGAGATCCGTTCGATCGTATTCTGGTGGCACAGGCGATGAATCATTCTCTTATTTTGATTAGTCGTGATGTGGCTTTTGATTCCTATGCCATTCAGCGGGTGTGGTCATAATCAAGGCTAAATTTTTTTATTTGATGCTACCGTTAATTTGCGTTATCACAAGTGCGTTGCAGATTTGACCTCAAACCTCTACTGATTTCGATTTCTGTTCTCGAATTGAGAAATTATGACGGCCCAAATGCCTCAACCCCGCCCCGATCGAGGATTTTGCCGATTTCTCGATCGCCCCCCTGTCAACCGCTCGCTATAAATGAGCCCGAATCGCTAAAATAAAAAAAAGATACGTAACAGGCAGGCCCAGTCAATGATCCCAACAGTTATAGAACAATCCGGTCGCGGCGAACGCGCCTTTGACATTTACTCGCGACTCCTGCGCGATCGCATCATCTTCTTGGGCCAACAGGTTGACTCCGACTTAGCCAACTTGATCGTTGCCCAATTGCTATTTTTAGACGCAGAAGATCCAGAGAAAGACATTTACCTCTATATCAACTCCCCTGGGGGTTCGGTATCAGCAGGTATGGGCATTTTTGACACAATGAACCACATCCGCCCCGACATTTGCACCATTTGTCTCGGTTTGGCAGCCAGCATGGGCGCTTTTCTGTTGAGTGCCGGCGCTAAAGGCAAGCGGATGAGCTTGCCTCACTCCCGGATTATGATCCACCAACCTCTCGGTGGAGCTCAAGGACAAGCAACGGATATTGAAATTCAGGCAAAAGAGATTTTGTACCACAAACAGCGCCTGAATCAATTTTTGGCAGATCATACCGGTCAGCCGCTTTCGCGCATTGAAGAAGATACGGAACGGGATTTCTTCATGTCCGCCGATGAAGCTAAGGACTATGGTTTGGTGGATCAAGTGATCGATCGCCGTCCTTCGGCCAGCCGCCCGATCGCTGCTGTGGCGTAACTTGCAAGTTAATGTGAAGTTGCATATATTTCGATCCCCCTCGCATCCCCCTTAAGAAGGGGGACTTTGAGAAGAATCTTGTCCCCCCCTTAGTAAGGGGGGTTAGGGGGGATCAGATTCTATGCAGCCTCATAAAAAATTGGTATAACTTGCAAGTTAACAATCAAAAATGGGAAATATTCTGCATTTTTGATTTTTAATTTTTAACGTTCAAAAGTACCTTTTTAATTCTGGATAAACGGGTGCGTCGAAACCGGGTTTTTTACCCAAATCTTTGGTTCTCAACCTTAATATCTGTCAAAAACCCGGTTTCTTTAATCCTGGATCAACGGGTGCGTCGAAACCGGGTTTTGTACCCAAATCTTTGGTTCTCAACCTTAATATCTGTCAAAAACCCGGTTTCTTTAATCTAATAGCCTCCAGCGCCTTGTTTAGTTTCCGAATTCCTACGGTAAAGATTCGAGATATTGCAGGAAGTCGAGCAGTTGTTCTGGGTTTAATAAATGCCGCGCTGCTTTGCCATAAGCTTGTTTGAGATAATCTTTTCCTTGGCTGGCAGTCCAGCTTAACCGCTTGATTTCCTCAGTGGTTCTGCTGTAAATTTCCAGATATTCTAAAAAATCTGCCAACTGTTCGCTAGAAAGCTCTCTCTGCGACGACTTGTCATAAAGTTGTTGGAGACAGTCGGTTTCCGTTTTTTTATTCCATCCCTGGCGTTTGAGGATGCCGTCTATGTTGGCGATCGTATCAGAATCGTCCTCGATCGCATCACTGGGAATTCCCACCGCGATCGGTTGCAATTCCCTGATTTCAGCAGCACCCTGCGGCAGTTCGCTTTGCCCGATCTTCGGCACCTCCAGTTCTTCGATCGGTTCGCCGTAGCTGGAAGAAAGCCAAGCATCCGAATCTATCTGCTTCGGTACAAATCCAGCCGCCGGAACTCGATCGACCGCAGGCGGCTGCGGTTCCGGTACAGGTGCGATCGGCTCTTCATTTAATTTAGATTCAGTATTGACAAAATTGCTTTGATGTGGTAAGTCAACTTTTTCGGCAACAGGCATTTCTAAAACAGGAAGAGGAGCAAGGGACTGAGGAACCGGAGGCGGAGGCGCGGAGACAACCGGAGGCGGAGGCGGAGGCGGAGATCCAGAAACGGGAACGGCGACAGGAGGGGTATCGGACAATCCGAGGACGGCGATCGATCGCGATCGGGCGCGGTCTTCAGCATCCTCAACAGACTCAGCAGCCGACATACCAGTAGCGAGAGTTTTGCCGTCAACCTGAACCAGACAGCGAACCACAAACTTGCCGTGATGAACGGTCAGCAACTCACAGATTAACTGTCCAGCGGGATAAAGGGCGCGAAATTGAGCAAACATAATTTTTTTACCCCGAAACCAAAAGGGGCTGATGACTTCAGTTTAGTACAGAACCGGGCGTTAGTTGCTTGATTCTTCAACATTTATGCAAAACCGCAGGGCGGGCAACAGAAAGCGAGTCGTTGCTCGATCGTCCTGTTAAATCCCAAAAATCCCCAAAATTACCGTCAAAAGCAGCCGAGAGAAAACAATTTTCGGAAAATACATATTCAACATACAATAAATGTAAGGTGAATCAACCGCGCCACCTTTGACCGAAAAACCCTATCCCACATCCGGCGGTTTAAGCTAACAAGCACCGAGGGGTCATTTCTACCTACAGGAAATGACACAGCAACTAGGCAAAAGTAGTAAAGTCTCCGGTTTTGTGTACCTTGCACTTTCTACAGCACAGATTGCTGCCGACTCGCTCGCTGCACCTCTGTCGGCAATTAGACCGCCTGCAAAAAAACAGAGGCATTTCTTACCGCTAGCTACTAGCAATTTTGCCGGGAGCGGGTAAATTCTTTGGTTTTAGCACAAGGCAAGAGTCACTTCAAAAGCAAGAAGAAAGCAGGAAAAAGGCAGAAGGAAAAATGCAAGAGACAGAAATGCAAATTTTCTCCCTCTCCACATCTCCATCTGCTCGTCCCCGATTCAACCCGTCGCTTTCAGCATCGAGCCATCTTTTAAGAACCGACAGGGGCTTTCTGACTTCGCGAAGAGCTCGGCGCTAACAGCCAAAAGCAAAGAAACCAAGGCTAAAAAACTGTATTGGGGAATAGGGTGCAAAGCAGTTGTCTGCACCGCCATTCGTCAGTTGCAGACAGACAGCAGACAATTAGCACTATCGTCAGTGTCGGGAAAAAATCTGAAAAATTTCCTGCACAGGGGTAGCACCGACTGTGCTGGCATTTCCACCTACTAACCCGCGTATTTGTAGTAGGAAGCAAGCACTGCGAAGGCGAAAAAGGGGGCGGCGGCTGATTTGCCAAAATTAGACTAATTGCTGGAAAAAAGAGGATCGATCGCTACATGGAATTTTCTATCGCTGCACTGCTGGCAAATTTTACAGAAGACAAATTAGTGGCTCCCAAAGCATTAGAGAAAAAACTCGATTGCAACGACGCCACCAGTCAACTCAAACTTCAAATCGCATTAGAAGCTCTAGAGAAAATTGGCATATTAGTCAAAGACAAAGGCCGCTACCGCCGAGTAGCTGAAGACGACGTAGTAGAAGCAAAACTCCGCTGTTCGAGCAAAGGATTTTGTTTCGCAATTCAAGATGCCGAAGGCTCAGAAGACGTTTACGTGCGAGAAAGTCACCTCTCGACAGCTTGGAACGGCGATCGAGTATTAGTCAAAATCATCAAAGAAGGCAGCCGCCGCCGATCGCCCGAAGGCGAAGTCATGCTGATCCTCGAACGCGCCAACCCCTCGGTACTGGCGCGAGTCAAGCAAACCGGCACCCCCACCGGCCGCGTCAGCTACAGAGCAATTCCCCTGGACGATCGCCTGTTGTTTGAACTCGACTTGCTCGCCAACGGCACAAACCTGCAAGAGGCGATCGACCATTTAGTACACGTCGAAGTCAAACGCTACCCCCTCGGCACCCACCGGCCAGTCGGCAAAGTAGTACAGGTACTCGGTTCCGACGCCGAAGCAGCAGACGACCTCGACATCGTGTGCTGCAAGCACGACTTGCCGCGTTCCTTCCCCGCCGCCGTCATCAAAGCAGCCGAAAACTTGCCCAGCAAACTCAAAAAAACCGACATCAAAAAACGGTTAGATTTGCGGAACAGCCTGACAGTAACCTTTAGCAAAAACGAAGAGGGAGAAACCAACACCGAAAACGAAGCCCCTCAAGTTCCAGAGGAAAATTTCTCCGAGGGAACAGCCGAAAACGAGCTCTTAAACGAATTCGACCCGACCTCATTTTTGTGCGATCCGCCAATCGAACGCGCACTGTCGATCGAAACCCTCAAGTCCGGCGGCTGGCAAGTAGCAATCCACATCGCCGACGCAGCCGAGTACGTGCAGCCAGAAACCCCCCTAGACCGCGAAGCCCGCAAACGAGGCACCAGCGCCCATCTCGGAGAAAAAATCATCCCCGTACAGCCACAAATCCTCAACGATCGCTGCTCGCTGCAACCAGACACCGAACGGCTGGCCTTCAGCATACTGCTGACCCTAGACGAATCGGGAGAACTCACAGAATACGAAATTCAAACCAGCGTCATTCACATTGACTACCAGCTCAGCTACGAACAAGCTCAAGCAATTATCGAATCAGACTCCGATGCCGAAGATAACCCTTTATCCTCCGCCCTCCGTCCTTTCCTAGATCAAATCTGGGCAGCCTCACGGGCTGCCAGACAAGCGAGACTCAAGCGGGGAGCATTTGAACTAAATTTGCCCGACGCCAACTCTCACTTCGACGACGAAGGCGAATTAGGAGCTTTTACAACGGCTACCCCCGCCCAGTCGGCGGTCTCCGAGTTGGTGGTACTCGCCAACGAAGCTGTAGCCGCGCACCTGCAAGCCTTGGGAGTCCCAGCAATCTATCGCGTCCAGCCGATGCCAGACCCCGCAGACATCCAAGAGTTCATCAAACTCTCCAACAACCTCGGAGGCGAACTGTATCTCGAAAGCGAAGAAGAAGTTCTGCCCTTCGACTTCCAGCGATTTACCCAGCAGTTTGCCGGGCTCAAGTCCGAAAGAGTTCTCACCTACCTGCTGGAAGACACCATGAAGCCTGCAGTGTACAGCACAACTCCCAAGCCGCACTTCGGTTTAGCGCTGCAAGACGGTTACACGCGCTGCACCTCACCGCTTTCCCGCTACGCCGATTTATTGGTGCTGCGGGTGTTGCAAGCGGTGTTCGAGCAAGGCCGCAGCAGCCGCACAACTCGCGCCAAGGAAAAAGTCAACCTGCACCATTCCTCCTGTCACGGTCAAATTACTTGGAATGTCCTCCCCCCAGACTTGCACCACGAATTTGAGACAGAGTTTGCAGCATCCGTGGTACACCTGACGGAACGCGAAAGGGTTGCGGAAGATGCCGAAAGCGATTTGCAGGGGTTGAAGAAAACCGGATTGATGAAAGAGCGCACCGGGCAAACTTTCCAGGGTTTGATTACGGGTGTACAATCCTATGGTTTCTTTGTGGAAATTGAGGTGCGGCCGACCGATAGCGAACTGTTGCGAGTGGAAGGATTGGTGCACGTTTCTTCGCTGAAGGATGATTGGTACGAATACCGATCGCGCCAGCAAACTCTGGTGGGCCGGAAAAACCGCAATCAGTACCGTTTGGGCGATCGGGTGGAAGTCCAAGTCAAAAGCGTTGACTATTACCGCCAGCAAATTGATTTAGTTGCAGTCGGCGGCGGCAGTCAAGCTTTTGATGATGATGATTAGTCAGTTGATTGTTGACTGTTGACGGTTGACTGTTGACGGTTGACTGTTGACTGTTAACCCTTTTTATTTTGTAGGTTGGGTAGAGCGATAGCGAAACCCAACTATACTTAGAAAATCTGCATAAGCTCGATCGGCTCTAAAATTAGGATAAATCGGTTGTTTTATTGACAAACTGTGCTACTCTAAAACGTTAGTTATAAAAACTTCATCAACAGCAAAACGTGTCCCCAATATACATACTTGGGGCTGGGCCAGCCGGTCTAGCTGCCGCTTATACGCTAACACAGCAAGGTCAAACAGTTGTCGTCGTCGAGCGAGAATCGCAAGTTGGCGGACTCGCTAAAAGCATCAAGTACCAAGGATTTATTCTCGACCTCGGCCCCCACCGCTTTTACACTAAGATTCCCCCCGTCCTCAAACTCTGGAACGAAGTTTTGGACACCGAACAAGTCACAGTCAGCCGCCTTACCCGCATTTACTATAACGGCAAATACTTTAGCTATCCCCTCAAAGCCTTAGAAGTCTTATTTGCTCTCGGTATAGTTGAAAATGTACGCATCTTTTTTTCTTATTTAGCAGCAAAACTGTTACCCAACCGCCACCCAAAAAACTTTTCAGAATGGGTTACAGCTAAATTTGGTAAGCGTTTATTTGAGATATTTTTTGAAGCTTATACAGAAAAACTTTGGGGAATTCCCTGCACTGAAATTAGTGCTGAATGGGCCGCCCAGCGGATTAAAGGACTTTCGCTGCTAAAAGCACTTCGCACCGCTTTTTTTGGTAGTGATGGCAAAGTTAAAAGCCTAATCGATCAATTTCAATTTCCCCGTTTAGGCTCAGGGCAATTATACGACAAAATCAGCGACTATCTACTGGAAAAAAATCAGGAAATTCTCCTGAATACAGAAGTAGTGCGGGTGCACGAGCACAACAGCCGCGTCACTCAACTCACTCTGAGAAATCGTCAAACCGGAGTAGAGTCAACGGTTGGCTGTAGTGCAGTGATTTCCTCAGTGCCGCTGAATACATTAGTAGAACAAATGATTTCACCCCCCCCCGTAAGGAAATCTTATCATTGGCGCGATCGCTCAAGTTTCGCAACACAATTCTCGTTTATCTAATAATTGAAGGCAGCCAGTTATTCCCTGACAACTGGCTTTATATCAACGAGCCCAGTGTCAGCGTCGGGAGGGTAACTAATTTTGCCAATTGGTCGCCCCAAATGCTGCCAAACCAGCACCAAACGCCTTTATGCTGCGAATATTGGTGTAACCTCGACGAACCGATGTGGCGGCAGCCGGAAGCTGAACTTTTGAGTTTGGCAGAACAAGAATTGAGAAAAATTGGGCTGCTTCGCGATGAGAAGGTTGCGGGAGGTTTTGTCGTGCGCTTGCCACGTACTTACCCTATTTATGCAGGCAATTACAAACACATTTTATCAGAAATTCAAACTTATATCAAGCAATTTGAGAATTTGCAAGTTGTGGGTCGTTACGGTGCTTTTAAGTATAACAACCAAGACCACAGTTTGCTGATGGGAATTTTAGCTGCCCAGAATGTATTGAACCCAGGTAAACATGACCTTTGGGAGGTCAATTCTGACAGTGAATATGTCGAAGAAGCGAGTGTTGATGCTGCGACTACTCCCGCTAGGCTAGCTGGTGTTGGTAGGCGACAGAAAATCATACATTTGTTGAAGCAACGAATATCAAAGAATAGATTGTAGCTGGTAATTTCAATATCAAATAGTCCTGGACGCATTGGGACTGAGAAACCGGGTTTTTTACGACAATACTTCGTTATAACCTACAGATTCGGTAAAAAACCCGGTTTCTGACTACCCCTGCGTAAGTCCCGATCAAATATGCAGTATTAACAGAGTATTTATTGCTTTCAATGAGGATTAAACAGATGAAAAATACAAAAATATATGGCTTTAATTTGACAATCTGGGGAGTGCTAACAATAGCTTTTTTGCTGAGGTGTTTATTAACAATTGTGGTTCTTGCTATTAATCACACTTCAGGAGCCTACACTCTAGATACCGAATCATACCTGATAACAGCCAGAAAGTTAATAGAGGCCGGTCAATTTGTAACTGGTGTACAGCCTGAAATTTTCCGCACTCCGGGCTATCCACTATTATTGATACCAGGAATTTTATTAGGTCAGCAAGAACTTGTGGCAATCTTCATTCAAATAATGCTGAGTTGCTTCACGATATTTCTAATATATAAAATTGCCTTGGCTATGTGGGGTAAAAGCAAAATTGCAACTTTTTGTGCCTTGCTGTATGCAGTTGAACCAGTATCTATACTATGGCTGACGCTGCTGATGCCTGAAACTCTGTTTACGGCCTTAATCACCTTATTCATTTATCTACTGATAAAATACTTGACTGAAAAGTCGTGGAAATATTTACTATGTGCAGCAATTACCTTGGCTGCATCTATATATGTCAGACCTATAGGGTATTATTTACCTTTGCTTATCGCTGCTATCTTATTGATGGGTAGCTTGACAAAGATTCAGAAAAATAAGATTTTGATGATTCATGCTTGCGTTTTCTTTCTAGTCGCGATGGGTAGCGTTGGTATTTGGCAAGTCAGGAACTATGTAAAAACTGGATATTCGGGATTTGCGGCTGTTTCTGATTACAATCTATATTGCTATAACGGGGCATCTGTAATTGCCAAACAAAACAAAATAACTTTTGAAGAGATGTCTGAACAGCTTGGATGTAATAATCCCGCAAAGTATTTAAAATTTCATCCCGAACAGCAAACATGGAGTCAGAGAGAAATTTATCGCTACATGGGGAAAGAAGGAAAGAAAATGATTATGAGCAATACTTGGGATGCCTCAATTGTTCATTTAGAAGGCACTATTAGAACCTTGATTGAGACACCTGCAAAGCTGTACCTAAAACGTTTCACTCGGCAACGTAATCCTGCTCTAATTCCTTCCTCTCAAATTCCTAAAGTTTTAACGGGTCAAACAAGTTGGAGAGCAATATTTAGTAATGTTCGCCTTTCGCCTCTAGTCTTTTTTTCTGACTTAAGTTTGTTATTAATATCAGGAGTTTATCTGCTAGGTGTTACCGCAGCCTTACTATCTAGTAATTTCCTAAAAAATAGGGCAATGATAACTCTGGTTAGCATTGCTATATACTTCCTTGCCGTATCCGGGGGCGTTGCAGGTGGCTATAGGTTTCGCCTTGCCATTATGCCAATAATCTGTCTGCTGGCTGGATATGGCTTGTGGTTGATTGTAGATAAAATTAAGCCAAGAAATATTCATGAGTAAGGAGATATATAGCTAATAACTTTAATGTTTAATAGACCGCGTACCATAATTTTACAATTGAAAATAGGTAATTGTTAAGATGATAAAAAATACCAAAAAATTCAGGCCTGAATTTACCATTTTTTCATTGCTGTTAGTCGCATTATTGATGAGATTGTTACTGCCTGTTTTAGCTTTGAGTATTACCCAAAATTTAGAAATGTTTAATCGAGGTGATACATTGTCCTTCATAATCCCTGCAAATAAGCTCATAGAATTCGGTCAGTTTTTAAACATTGATAATCAACCAGAACTATTTCGCACTCCTGGCTATCCTTTACTACTAATCCCCGGAATATTACTAGGCTATGTGGAAAATGTGACTGTTTTTATTCAAATAATTCTAGATTGTTTGACTGTATATCTGATATACAAAATTGCTTTACTCCTCTTTGAAAAAGATGAAATTGCCATTGTATGTGCTTTACTATATGCCATTGAACCCTTACCAATACTCAGGTCAGCTTTTTTAATGTCTGAGACTTTACATACAACTTTATTAACTTTGTTTTTGAAGCTGCTGTTAGAATACTTCAAGAATAAGTCAGGAAAACACCTGGCTTTGGCAGCTATGACTTTAGCAGCATCTATTTATGTCAGACCTATCGGATATTATTTGCCTTTTCTGATAACTGCTATCCTCCTAGTCTGGAATTTAAAAAAAATGCAGGCAAGGAAACTTTTAATTATTCATACCTGTATTTTTTTGATCGTGTCGATGGGTAGCGTTGGTATTTGGCAAATTAGAAACTATGTAAAAGCAGGATATTCTGGATTTGCTGCTGTTTCTGATTACAACTTATATTGCTATAATGGAGCTGCTTTAATCGCCGATCAAAAAAGAATAGAGTTTGAAGATAGCCACGAACAATTGGGGTGTACTAAACACGAGAAATATTTTATGCTTCATCCTGAACAGCGAGAGTGGAGTCAGGCTAAAATTTACCGTTACATGGGTAAAGAAGGAAAAAAGATGATTTTGAGTCAGCCTTTCACTTACTCAATAATCCATTTAAAAGGAATGTTCGCGACTTTAGTTCAGACCCCAGCCAACCGATATGTACCATTATTCGTGGGGCGGTTCGATCGATCGATCACTCCTTCATATCAAAATCTCGATCGATACAGCTCTATCATATTTTGGACTAATTTAAGCCTGTCATTATTCTCAGGCGTATATCTTTTAAGTGCAGCTATAGCATTACTATCAAAGAGATTCCTGAATAATTGGTCAATGATTACGCTTGTCAGCGTCGCTGTCTACTTCCTGACTGTATCAGGTGGGATAGTTGGCAGCCATAGGTTTCGCCTTGCTATTATGCCAATCATCTGTCTGCTGGCTGGATATGGCTTGTGGTTGATTGTAGATAAAATTAAGCCAAAAAATATTCAGGAGTAAGGCGACATTGCTAACTTTAGTGCTTTTGTGCTGGAAGAATTAGTATTGTTGAACCGCGAAGACACGAAGCACGCGAAGGAAGAAAAGAGAAGCAAGAAGGAAGAAGTAGATAAGTAATATCGAGCCGACAGCATGGGGGTTATTCGATCGCGATATAATTAGTGAGCTTATTCCTGGATAATTGCCCATGACTAATTCTGTTTCAGTCCCCGCCCAACCTCTAATTGTAGGAGTGACTGGAGCATCGGGACTGATTTACGCGGTGCGAACTCTTAAATATATGTTGGAAGCCGATCGCGCCGTGGAACTGGTAGCATCAAAATCTACCTACATGGTTTGGCAAAGCGAACAGAACATCCGAATGCCCGCAGAACCGACACTTCAAGAAGAATTCTGGCGGGAAAAAGCAGGAGTACCCAATTCTGGTAAACTTCGCTGCCATCCGTGGCAAGATGTTGGTGCTAATATTGCTAGCGGCTCCTTTCGCACCCAAGGAATGATAATTATTCCCTGTAGCATGAGTACACTAGGCAAGTTAGCGGCCGGATTGAGCTCGGATTTGCTCGAAAGAGCGGCCGACGTTCAGCTTAAGGAAGGGAGAAAATTGGTACTTGTACCTAGAGAAACGCCTTTTAGCTTGATTCACCTGCGGAATTTGACTACTTTAGCCGAAGCAGGGGCTAGAATTGTGCCAGCGATTCCTGCTTGGTATCACAATCCTCAAACTATTGAAGATTTGGTAGACTTTGTGGTTGCTCGCGCTTTAGATCAGTTAGGAATTGATTGCGTTCCTCTCAAACGCTGGAAGGAAGAAGATTAGTCAGTTGTTAGTTGTCAGTTGTCAGTTGTTAGTTGGCAGTTGGTAGGGGCGGTGCCCCCGTGCCCGCCCTCAGTTGTTAGTTGTTAGTTGTTAGTAGTCATTAGTCATTAGTCATTAGTCATTGGTCAATTCCCAATTCCCAATTCCCCATAACCAATAACCACTAATCACTAACCAATAACCACTAATCACTAACCAACAACCAACAACCAACAACCACTAACCAACAACCAATAACCAATAACCACTAATCACTAACCACTAACCAATAACCAATAACCACTAACCACTAACCAATAACCACTAACCAATAACCAACAACCAATAACCAACAACCACTAACCAATAACCAATAACCAATAACCAATAACCAATAACCAATAACCAATAACCAATTCCCAATAACCAATTCCCAATAACCAATATTATTGATATGCGTCCTATATTATTGCTAGTAATTGTCGTAGGGCTAACTATTTTTGCCTTGCAAAATGTGGAGCCGGTTTTATCGCTGGTATTTCTGGGAATTCGATCGCCCGCATTGCCTTTATCTATCTGGATTTTGCTCGGTATGGGGGCGGGTGCTGTCACGTCTTTATTGATTTCTGGTATGCTGGCTTTTTCCAATTACCTATCTCAAAGGGAAAACCGCACCGGCCGCGACATTCCCAGCCGCGATGCTGTCTCAGCAGACAGGAGAACGGCTTACGCCGCGCCTCCCCCTCCCAGAAAACAGGAGATTGACCCGGATTTTGATACGGAAAATAGCCAAACTTCCGATCGAACTCAGTACGGGACACCGGCGGGTTACAGCGCCCGGACTTTTCAGCAAGAAACTCCGAACCCAGTTGGGGCAAAGAATTACGCTGAACCGGAGACTTATCCGGCGACAGACGATGAGGATGATTGGGTTTCTGATGGCTCTAAATCCGGCTCTGGCGGCAGCGATGATGATTGGGGGGACGATCGCGATTTTTCCGATCGACCGCAGGTAAGTGACGTTGCACCGGCAAATCCGAGGGATTACGAAACGAAACAGGAACCGAAAAGCAAGTCTTGGGCTGGCTCGGTGTATTCTTACGGCTATCGAGATCCGAACCAGTCGGGGGTGGGACAAACTGAGTCTGTTTACGATGCAGAGTATCGGGTGGTGGTTCCACCGCAAGACACCATACTTCAATCGGGTGAGGCGAAATTACCTCAAAATCCTAGTGCAGAATCAGAGGATGATTGGGGATTGGATGAGGATGATGTATTTGAGGATGACTCACCACCCAGCGGCGGGCCGATTAATTTGAAAAAATAGTCAAATAAAAAGAGGGAGGATTTGGCGGTGGATTTGTTGAGGGGAGTTAATGTCTATCTCGTCGGGATGATGGGTGCGGGAAAAACTACGGTGGGGCGGATTTTGGCAAGGGAATTAAAATACCGTTTTTTTGATACTGATGAATTAATTGTTCGAGTTGCTAATCAGTCAATTGCTGAGATTTTCGATCGCGAAGGGGAAGAGGCTTTTCGGGAACTAGAAACTAAGGTGCTCAACGAATTGTCTGCTTATCAAAATTCCGTGGTTGCTACGGGCGGCGGTATTGTGGCCCGATCGACAAATTGGGGTTATTTACATTACGGTATCGTGGTTTGGCTGGATGTGCCTGTAGACCAATTGTGCGATCGACTGCGATCGGACAGCACTAGACCCCTACTGCGGGAGGGCGATCTCAAATCTAAGCTGCAAAGCCTTTTCAACGAACGAAAGCGTTTTTACGCTCAAGCAGATGTCCGAGTTTGTACCAGCGGAGGCGAAAGGCCTCAAGAAGTGGCGCGTCGGGCGATCGAAGAAATCAAAAAAATTATTAAATCCGAAACCAGCCCCGATATCAATTGATACATTCAGAAACCTGGTTTATGGGAAAACAATCAGGTTTCTGAGGACTTTTGTATACCGTACAAATACTGATTTTTGTCTGATTGTGTCCGTTTAACCGCAGAATGTTTGGGAATGATATCAAATCCTCTCTTCATCGGAGTAGTAAATTCACTGTTGACTGTTGACAGTTAACCGTTAACAGTTCACAGTTAACTGTTAACATCATGTATGAGTGCAACCGGAATTGATATGAAGCGGATTTGAGCGGATGTGGGGCTTAATTTTTATGGGTTTGAGGATGTGGTGATGGGAGACTTTGTGCAAAAACTCATGGCAAACTCATCTGATGGCTTAAAGTCATGTCACTAATACGAGTTTCCCAAAAGAATGCAACTGTATGCAAGCTTCAAAACCTGATATCATCACGCATTATCAATTTTGAATGCGAAAATGGTGTGAGTTGTGCCAAAAAATAAAGTGGCCCTACTGCAGTGGGGCTGTAGGGCGCAAGGACAGTTAAACGCTAACCTGATTATCGGAAAATTTAGCATCAATGCTATCCTCCTATGTGACGATTTCACAATCGTCCATTGACTCATCAATTTTCCCGTATCAAAAAATGTAACCCAAGATCGATCGACTTCAACTTGTCCTATTCTAAAAATAATACCTCATGCATTCTGACGAGCAGCTCCCGAAAGCTGCTTTTTTATTGAGCAAAAATCGGTCATAGAGCATCTGTACGTGATACCCTAGGGCGATCGCACGATCGTAACAAAAACGGATCGCGCGTGCCGAATGCGAGTCTCCACGCGCGATCCGACCGGACACAACATCGCGAAGATGGAAAACTGCTATAATTGCGCCGGTGGGGCGATCTGTCCGGGAGCGAGGTATTGAAAAAACCAGAGCTATATTTCTGCAAGGGCGATCGCATAGTTTTCAGCTAAATATCCGCTGCCAATTGTAGAATTTGGTTGGGTGAATTTCCCCTTCCCCCTTTAAGGTAATACGAGCTTGCCTGTTTTTGCCAAAAATTCTATCCCCCCGCCCAACCCCAAACCACTCATAGAAACAGCAGTTAAGATCGCAAAAGTCCGCCATCTTTGGTGACCAAACAATTGAATATCTAATCTTGCTAAAGCTCCTGCTGAAGTTAAGACTAAACCAGTCACAAAAATGTGCATCCAGGTAAAAACTACAACTGCTAAAAGAGCTCCTACAATAATCGAAATAAAAGCTCCGGCATCACTCGAAATCCACCGCATAATAAATCTTTTTATGTTTTTCAGCGGGAACGACAAAGCGATAGCTAACACGAAAACAGCAGTTACGGCGAAAAACCAACTCAGGTGCGGGGGAACATCAAACTCAGATAATTTCCAGCCCAAAATGAAATAGGTAACAAAAAGTAGGGTTAGAGAAAGCCAAGAGTTTTTTTTCATGTGATGGAAAGATTGGGGAAACCACGCAAAAAAAGATTAACTAGCCCAAAAACAGCAGCCCCCGACAGCACCGACGGTAGATTCCAAAATTTTAGACTTTGGTTCGAGATCCCAGATTCACGGCGCTGCAAGTAAATCTCAAATCGAAAATCTTCAATGCCTCAATCTCAAATCAACTGAGGCCGAGAAATTCCTGCACCGTCTAGAGGTTAGTAGAAATAGCTTGCACCGGACAAGTAGGGATGCACTGCTCGCAAACAATACAGCGCGATCGAGCAAAAGTTAATTTAAAGCTTTCTGGGTCTAGGGTCAAGGCTTGCGTGGGACATACGCCCGTGCACAGGCCGCAGTGAACGCAGATATCTTCATCTATAAGGATTTCCCTGCTGGCGAGGGAAACGCCGATATTTTGCGATCGCATCCAGTCGATCGCCGCTTCTAGTTGGTCGATGTCCCCCGATAACTCTAGCACCAGTTTGCCCACTTGGTTCGGAGCCACCTGAGCGCGGATAATGTTGGCTGCAACATTAAAATCCTTGGCCAGTCGGTAGGTGACAGGCATTTGGATCGATCGTTGGGGAAACGTCAGCGTTACCCGTTTTTTCACTTTTACCTCAGCAATCTACAAACACAATCTTTCTTATCTTATGTTTTAGCGCACCTAGTTTAATTATTCGTATCAGGCAAATTTTATCTAAAATTTAGCCGAGTATCTCAAAATGTGGTAAAATTTGAAGCGGTTATTAAAAAAACATAAAAATAACATAGCCCTTTATTTTATGAGTCTCAATTCCCCAAACTCAACTACTGACAACGCACCAAAAAATTCCGACACGACCACCGCCGCTCGTGTCAGAAACTTCTTGATAGTCTTAGCAGCGATCGCCCTGTCAGTATCTATCTTGTTGGGATTGCGAACTCAGACACCATCAAGCAGTCTCACCGAAATGGCAAAAGCCTCCGCACCGCTGGAAACAGCTTTAGTAAACGGCAAGCCGACATTAATGGAATTTTATGCTGATTGGTGCGGTAGCTGTCAGGCAATGGCCAGCGATTTGAGCGCCATCAAACAAAAATATGCCGAACCGATGAATTTTGTCATGCTGAATGTAGACAACACTAAATGGCTGCCAGAAATCACCAAATATCGAGTAGACGGCATACCGCACTTTGTCTATTTGAACGATAAAGGTAGCAGAGTTGCTGAAACGATCGGCGAAATGCCGCGCAGTATTATGGAAGCTAATTTAGAAGCTTTGATTGCCGGACAACCCCTGCCTCACGCTCAAGCAACAGGTCAAGTTTCTGATTTTAATCCCCCCACAGGGCCAGTGAAAACAAGTAGCTCCGACCCCCGCACCCACGGCAGTCAAGTGCAGTAGTCATTGGTCATTGGTCATTGGTTATTGGTCATTGGTCATTGGTCATTGGTCATTAATTAGTAGGAATAAGACTGTAGATACAAGGGCTGGATTTACCAACACTTCTGGCCTAAAACCAATCATCTCATAAACCCGCCCTTGCCAGGATATTACGGTCAATCGATCGCACTTGATATCAGTTGACAGTTGTTAGTTGTCAGTCGATCGCAACTTTAGCAAATCTCGATCTTCGGGCGATCGACTACCTCTCAAGAAATATTTAATTTTTTTATTAAAAGATTATTAAGATTTATTATAATGGCCAAATGCGAAGTCTAAATACTCGATCGTTCCCGATCGAAAATAAAGCTCGATCCAAATAATTTGGTTGCAATCCCCCGACTCATTCCTTCGCAGGCTGACTGATATCCTCTCCGGTTGCATCGGAATAATAATAAAATCGAGTCAACAGTAGGGGCGGTGGATGGTGCGTGCCCGCCCTCTTAACCGTCAACAGTCAACAGTCAACAGTCACCTGACGGTGCAACCGGAAGTAAATTCCAATCTAAAACCTAAAATCAAATGAGCGCCGATAAACCCGGATTCAGCATCAGCAGCCTCTCAATCCGCCGCCACATCGGCACCCTGATGCTGACACTGGCAATTATAGTCGTGGGCCTTTTCTACATCACCCAACTGCCCGTTGACTTGCTACCCTCCATCACCTATCCCCGCATCGGCGTGCGCCTAGACGCCCCCGGAATCTCCCCAGAAGTCGCCGTTGACGAAGTTACCCGCCCCCTCGAACAAGGACTTTCCGCCACCGAAGGAGTCATCCAAATTTTTTCCCGCACCCGCGAAGGACAAGTCAGCGTCGATTTATTCTTCAAGCCTGGGGGCAATATTGACCAAGCCCTCAACGATGCCACCGCCGCCGTCAACCGCATCCGCAACCGACTTCCCGACAATGTGGAAGCCCCCCGGCTGTTCAAAGCTGACCCTTCCCAGCAGCCTGTTTACGAATTTGCCCTCACTTCCAACTCCCTGCAAGGAGTTGATTTGCGCGTATTTGCCGACGAAGAATTATCCCGAGAATTAAACGTAATTCCCGGAGTAGCATCAGTTGACGTTGCCGGCGGCGTACAAGAAGAAATTCAAATAAATATTGATTTAAATCGCTTGCAATCTTTAGGCGTTAGTATTTCCGATGTTTTAAACGCCCTCGAAGCCCGCAATCTCGATACTTCCGGCGGGCGGCTGCGACAAGAATCGGCGGAACCTTTAACCCGTACCGTCGGACGATTTCGGAGTGCCAAAGAAATCCAAGAAATTTCCTTTCAAATATCTGGTTCCACTCCGCCCAAACGAGTCTTTTTGCGAGATTTTGCCAAAGTAATTGACGGGACAGAAGAAGAACGAGTTAAAGTATTTCTCAATCAAAAATCCGCCGTCAAAATCAGCATTCAAAAACAGCCGGACGCAAACACGATCGTAGTTGTAGATGGCGTCAAAAAGAAACTCGCAGAATTAAAAGAATCAGGATTAATCACAGAAAGTACCACAATCGTCACTACTTCAGATGAGTCTAAATTCATCCGAGATTCTATCAGCAACGTCTTATTTTCAGGTTTGACTGGGGCTGCTTTAGCTGGCGCATCAGTTTTGCTGTTCCTCGCTTCCCTGCGCCAGACTTTTATTATTGTCGTGGCAATTCCCCTCGCAACTTTAATGGCGATTATCCTGATGGGGATTTTTCACCTGTCTTTGAATATTTTTAGTTTAGGAGGTTTGGCGCTAGGTGTGGGCATTGTGGTCGATAACTCGATCGTGATGTTGGAAAATATTGTCGAAGGAACCAGCAATCATAAAAATCAGCGATCGACTAAAAAACAGTTGATCCAGCAAGCAGAAAATAGCAGTCAAGAATTAGAATCAGCTTTATTTGCCTCCACGATTACTAACTTAGTTGCGGTACTGCCATTTTTGCTGATCGGCGGCTTAGTTTCCCTGCTGTTTAACGAGCTAATTCTCACTATCACTTTTTCCGTCGCCGCGTCTTTGATTGTGGGATTGACTGTTGTACCGATGATGGCTTCTCGACTGCTAGCATTGCCGGTATCGAGCGGTTTGAGCAACTTTTGGCCGCTGCAAGCGTTCAACCGAGCTTTTACCAATGCTACCGCCGGCTACGGGAAATTTTTATCAGGAGTAGTGCGGTGGCGGGTAATTGTAGTTGTACTGGCGATCGTTATATTGGGCGGCGGCAGTTGGCAGATGGCCGGTCAAATTCCCCAGGAAATCTTACCTCAAATTAGTACCGGTCAAGCGAGGTTATTTGCTTTGTTTCCCGCAGGTACTAATTTGGAAACCAATCAAAGAGTGATGGCGGAAGTTGATAAAATTATGCTCAGTCAGCCGGAAACTGAATACACTTTGACTACGGTGGGCGGGCTGTTGTTCGGCACTAATACGATCGAGAATTTGCTGCGCGGCGGCAGCAATATCACACTAAAATCAGGCACCGATACCTTAGCTTTTGTGGAAAAAGTTAATCAAGAATTGAGGAAAGTTAAGGTTCCTAAAGGAACTCGGCTGCGGCTGATTCCTGAAAATGTGCGGGGTTTAGTTTTGACTAATTCTCCGGTGCGCGGTGCGGAGGTTGATGTTCTGCTTCAGGGCGAAAACGAGCAGTTATTGCTGCAAACAGGGCGCGACATTTTGGAAACTTTGGAAGAGAAGGTAAAGTTAGCCCGCTTTCGCCCGGATACCGATCCGCCACAAGCGGAAGTGCAGATTCGTCCCAATTGGGAACAAGCGGAAATCTACGGGTTGAATGCGAGGGAAATTGGAGAAACTATTCAGACAGCAATTCAAGGTGCTATTCCCACGCAGTTGCAGCGGGGAAACCGTTTGGTTGATGTGCGGGTACAGTTCGATCGCAATTCTATCCAGTCAATTTCTGAACTCAAGTTTATCCCTTTAACTGCGAGGAATAACGCTCGCATTCGCTTGGGCGACGTGGCGAGTATTGAGGTGGGAAAAGCACCGGGAGAAATTCAAAGACTCAACCAGCGCCAAGTTTTTTTGATTGCGGGGAATCTTAACAAGGGCGCAAGTTTGGGGGATGCTTTAAAACAAGTGGATGCTGTTTTGGCGGAATTCAAATTGCCGCCGGGAGTGCGAGTTATTCCGAGTGCGGCGGCGGAAACTAACCGGGAATTGCAAACTTCGCTGAAGATTTTGGGTGGGTTGGCGGCGTTTTTGGTATTTGTGGTGATGGCGGTGCAGTACAATTCGCTTGTCGATCCGCTGGTGATTATGTTGACGGTGCCGCTGGCTTTGGCTGGGGGGATTTTGGGGCTGTACGCGACTAAAACTGCGATCGGCGCGACGGTGATTGTGGGGGCGATTTTGCTGGTGGGGATTGTGGTAAACAATGCGATTATTATGGTGGAACTGGCGAACCAAATTCGGGAAGACGAAAAGGTCGATCGCGCCACAGCAATTCTCAGGGCTGCACCTCAACGTTTGCGTCCGATTTTGATGACAACTATCACCACAGTTTTGGGTTTGTTTCCCCTAGCTTTGGGAATTGGAGAAGGTTCGGAATTTCTGCAACCTTTGGGGGTTGTGGTGTTTTCCGGTTTGTCGCTAGCAACGCTGCTGACGCTGTTTATTATTCCGTGTTTTTACATTTTGCTGCACGATTTCTTCGGGATGTTTGCAGGGAAGAAGAAACCGCAGGCGGTTGCTATTCCTGTGCAGAAGGCGGGGCGAAAGAATGCGAATTTGTAAAAGATGATCCGGCGGTTGAAACCGCGTCTTGTCAAACGATGTCTGCCTGCGCCGACTAAAAAATAAAGGGGGTCTCAAACCCGGATTTAGTATCAGTCAATATTCTTTGACTCCCCAAAAAAATCCCGACTGACGCACCCTACGAGAATTAGTCGGTCAGGTGCGTTTGACATCCGAAACTTTTTGTAGTACGATGCGTAGTATGCAATAACTGGTAAAACAAACTTAAACCAAAATGCCCTACGAAAAATTAGAAATATCAACCCCAAAACCCGTGCTATCTTGGGCAAATCACGCCCTGGGCGAAAAAGAAACCAAGATGGCCGCCAATGTCGCATCTTTGCCCTTTGTATTCAAACACGTCGCACTAATGCCCGACGTACATTTAGGAAAAGGTGCTTTAGTCGGTTCAGTAATTGCCACAAAAGAAGCGATTATTCCGGCGGCTGTGGGTGTGGATATTGGCTGCGGGATAATTGCCGTAAAAATGCCTTTCACCGCCAACAAATTAGAAGGCAAACTCAAACAAATTCGCCTCGATATCGAAGCAGCAATTCCCGTCGGATTTGCTGAAAACAAAGAAGTGGAAAAATCTGTCACCAACTGGCAAAAATGGAGCGATTTCAAGGAACTTCATCAAGGCGTGCAGCACCAAGATAATAAAGCCTTAAAACAATTGGGATCTCTCGGTGGTGGCAATCATTTTATTGAGGTTTGCGTTGATACGGAAAACTTTGTTTGGCTGATGCTGCACTCTGGTTCTCGCGGCATTGGCAATTTGCTCGCACAGCAGCATATTGAGA
>NZ_JBARVX010000388.1:0-17047 GCF_049646505.1 Microcoleus sp. | reverse complement strand
ATGCTTTGCACAGCGTCACGGACAGCGCTAATAATATTTTAGGATTGGTAACTAATCATTATGCCAACCCGCAGCCCGATCGCGATCATCCCTACGGACACCAAAAATTTGATGCTCTCGGAGCTCTGGGAGTTGGTACTTTTCTGTTAATTGCCTGTTTTGAAATTCTCAGCAGTGCTGTCGAAAAGTTGCTACATGGCGGTAAAGCTGTCACCATATCCCCCCATGAATTGTGGATTTTGCTGCTGGTACTGGGAATTAATATTTTTGTGGCTTTTTACGAGCGCAGGGTGGGAAAACGCCTGGGAAGCGCGATTTTGGTGGCTGACGCTCAGCACACGATGAGCGATGTTTGGGTGACAATTATGGTAATTTCTGGGTTGATTGGTGTTTGGCAAGGTCAGGTTTGGAATATACCTCAATTGCAATCCCTAGACGTATTTTTGTCTTTTCCTGTGGCTGTTTTGGTATTTAGCAGCGGTTGGAAAGTTTTAAAGGAAAATCTGCCTTGGTTGGTGGATGAAATGGCGATCGCCCCGGAAGTTATTCAGGCGATCGCAATGGATGTACCCGGAGTTGTCAACTGTCACTCGATCGCCTCTCGCGGTGCGATCGGGCGTCAAGTGTTTGTGGAAATGCACATGATTGTCAGCGCTACAGATGTAGAAACTGCTCACCGGATTACAGAAGAAGTAGAAGCCCGTTTGGAAGAACGTTTCAGCCCTGTACGCATCTTAATTCACGTCGAGCCTCCGGCTTACGAGTCCGATCGAATTAGCTACGAGGCTCAAGAGAATGAAGCAGGGAAGAGGATGCAGGAAGGAGGAAATATCTAGGCTGTACCGGCAGCAAACAGCAGACTCTGGGATTGAGTAAGAAAGCCTTTTTGGGCGATCGGCATTCCTAGATTTTTTGAAATCTTATCAATCGGATTCAAGCGAGCACACTTGATTTTGTGGCGCTTTTCCACAGGAAAAGGGGGGTTTTCCACAGGAAAAGGCAAGTTTTCCACAATAAATTTGATAATTATCGATCGAAAGACTATTGGTACAAGTTGGCAGTTTTTTGGATTTCTACGGCTATTTTCTGCCGTAAGTCCCAAGGTAGCAAAATTTCAACTTGTGAACCCAAAGCTCGCAACCACCTCAGCGGGTGGTAGTCTGTCACTCGGTAAGTGACTTGATAGTAAGCATCGTCGGTTGGGCGAGACTGGAGGATTTCTAAAAGTGCCGATCGCTCTTCTGGATTGGGAGTGTATTGTGTAATTAATCTGGCGGCGCGATCGATATCTATGGCGGTACAGGTATGGTGAATGCTGATTCCTTGCAGGTAGGATTGAGCAAAAGTGCGATCGAACCGCAGTACCATCAGCGCGGTTTCTTTATAAAAATCGCAGCCCCAAGCTTCCTTTAACATATCGTTAACTGTTTTGGGAGTTGGCAGGTTATTTTCCCGATATTTTTCCTTGAGCAATTGGGGGACGCGGGTATCTTGCCAATCTAGCGGTTCTATGCGTTTAGAAATAATGCGATCGAGCCGATATTTGTACCAATTGATATCACCTTTGGGAGTGCTGCCGTAGCCGCACAAATATTTAGCTCGTTCCATAAAGTAAATGCAAACAGGATAAACAACGCACTCCTTAATCAGATTTTGATGAGCGCTGCGATAAGTTAGCAGCAAAGGAGCGATATTTTGCGACTCCCAAATTTCCTGCAATTCGCTCTGAAATTGATCGACAGCATCTTCTAGGCTGCTAGATTCGGGCACGAGATAATCAACGTACAAAAAGACGCGGTGATTATCTTCATCTCCTGCTGCTGAAACTTGTTCTGCCAACAAAGGCAAACTCGGATCGAGAAAACTAAACATATCCAGATAAATCTGGGCTTTATAACTCAAATTGCTCTCTGTATTGGAGTTGTCCAAACGAGCTAATATTGACGGAGTTGTTTGTAGTCGGCGATAATTCTTACTTCTGCCAGCATCAGAGACTCGTTGCAACCAATTCCGACTCACCAGCAAATCAAAATCATTTTGCAGAGATTTGCGAACTTGAGCAAATAACTTTTCTGCCAAGAGTTCGTCTAAATCGCGATCAGCAATTGCGATCTGTTTTTGTAAAGATTGCCGCCACTCGTTTACAGGTACATCCCATTTAATCAACCATTGTTTCGTTGTTTTGTTGCCAGCAAAATTCGGGTCTGCATAGTTAAGAATATCTTCCTGCTTTTCATCTTTGTAATTCTCGCCGAAGAAAGCTTGGCGCCAATCAGCATAGGTAAAAGAGTTCGTCAGCGCGTTATATCCTTCGTCGCTGTACAGCCAACTTAACAAAACCCATAACCTGATGGCGCGGGTGAGATTTTGCATTTGGTCAAGGGAACCGTTGGCTAATTGTTGTAAAATTTTGGGGTTGGGGCAGAAGGTTGGGTTCATGGTGGGTTGAGGGATTGATGTTGTGTTTTTCTAGCGTAAGGGCGATCGGAAGGGGGTGCTTCCGATAGTATGCGACAATTGGCGTACAAGTTCAGCAAGACGGAGAGACAAGCTTTATGAGTACATCTGAGTTCGACAAGTACAAAGTTGACCACCTGTTTTTGCTGATTGGCGAGAACCCTTTGCCGAATTATGTGGCGGCGAGACTTTTGTTAAACCAGGGAGGTACGCCCTACCTTGTGTACACGACTGGTACAGAGAAGCCAGCCAAGCATCTGCAAACAATATTGAGTAACGAACCAATTGGTTTAAAGACAGCTCAACTTGTGCCACTCAACGATGGCGAAGCCGATGCCTATCAGATTCAAAAGGCAATTCGCTCTAAGCTAGAAACTATCAATGATGGAAAAATTGGATTGAATTATACGGGCGGTACGAAGGCAATGTCAGTACACGCTTACAGAGCAGTTTTTAGCAAAGAGCCTGATACTGTATTTAGTTATCTTGACCCCCGTAGATTGGAGATGTGTATAGACAGGGAAAATGGCGATCGCATCCGCATCAAAGTGAAACCAGAGATGTTGGAAATTAAACTTGCCAAAGTTTTCGAAATACACGGATGGAGGTGGCAAGAGAAATCAGATCCTATTGACAAGCCAGAATTACCTGACGCTGCAAAAGCCTTTGCTGAGTTTCATAAGAATGGTGATTTAGGGCAGTTATGGCGTGATTGGTGTAATGAAGTTTTGCGGAAAGCAGCAAAAGATGAAAAAGATAAAAATAAATGGAAAAAGGAAACTAAGCTAACAGAGATTTCTACTTTGAGCCTTGAGAAGCTGAAGTCTAAGGAAAATATCATGAGTACCTTGAGTCATTTAGGAGTTGCGGGTGAGGATTTATCACTTCATGCTATCAAGGACAAAGGAATCAAAAGCTTAGAATCTGCCTGTAAATGGTTAGACGGCGAATGGTTAGAGCATTATGTTTTACAGCAAGTGCAAGAAATTCCTGAAGACTTATCTATTTACGATAGCGCTACTTCATTTTGGATTCGGAATCCAATCGATCCTAAAAATACTAAATTTCAGTTTGATGTTGCCTTCATACGAGGATATCAGCTCTTTGCGATCTCTTGTACAACTATCGCTCGTAAATCTGATTGCAAATCTAAGCTATTTGAAGCTTATATCAGAGCGCGACAACTGGGTGGGGATGAAGCACGAGTGGCTCTAGTATGTTGTGCTAGCGAGAAAGATGTTAACGCCCTTGAAACAGAAATTGTAAATGTTTTTAATCCGGCTCCAGAAAGTGGGAAAAGAAACCACAAAATAGCTGTGTTTGGACGTGATGACCTAATGGATTTAGCGAGCAGAATTGCAGAATGGATTAAGCAAAATGATAAGGATGCAAGATGAAAAAGTTTACTGTCACTGTGCTAGACACAACAGGAATTCAACCCTATATTTTTGGTAGTAACCGCCTGCGCGAAAATATTGGCGCATCTTACCTAGTTTCTCAGGCAACAGATGACTGGGCGAGAAATGCTTTAAATACATTGAAAGCAAAGATAAACCAAGAAATTTACGCATTCGATCCTGAACAAAATCAACCAGAGGCAAAACCGCGCATCGAAGATGATGGACTAGCTGCTGAATTAGTTTATGCAGGTGGCGGTAATACAATTTTGCTGTTTTCAGACAGGCAATACGCCGTGCAATTTACTCAAATTTTGAGCAAGCGAATCTTAGAAGAAGCACCAGGAATTAATCTTGTAGCTGTTCATCAAGAATTTGATTGGGATAGTCAATCTCTATATCATGTCGTTCAGAATTTGATGAAAAATGACTTGGATTCCAAAAAGCGCAGCCGGATACCCTCTGCACCATTGCTGGGTTTGGGTGTGACTGCAACTTGTCGAACGACTCAGTTAATTGCTGTAAAGATGAGCGATCCATTTGAGAATGACGAACCCTATCTTATTTCAACAGAGATTGATGCAAAACTCAAAGTTGTTTCTAAAGCTAACGATAAGCTGCAAAAAATGTTTGCCTCTGCTTTGGGTTCCTATGAATTCCCTCTAAGAACCGATAAAATGGGTCGATCAGAAGGAGATTCTAGCTATGTTGCTGTAGTTCATGCTGATGGCAATGGTCTGGGTAAACGCTTTCAAAATTTTGGCAAGGATAAATGCAATCGGGACTATATTATCGCCATGCGTAAACTTTCTCACAGCGTTAATCAGGCTGGTATTAATGCACTAATAAAAGTAATAAAAATACTGGTTAAATCGATTGAAGTAGATACAGATGGAAAGAGAAAGGTAAAGGGCAAATTTGAAATAAAAAATAATTATTTACCCTTCCGTCCTCTAGTCTATGGTGGTGATGATGTCACTTTCGTTTGTGATGGACGCTTAGGTTTAGAGCTGGCTGCGATGTATCTTGAAGCACTCGAAAACGAGCCAATTGCAGATGGTAAGATTAAAGCTTGTGCAGGAATTTGTGTTGTCAAAACTCACTATCCCTTTGCACGAGCTTATCAACTAAGCGAAGACTTGTGCAGAAAAGCTAAGAGCTTTGTTAAAGATGAGAAGAAACTTGGCAAAGAAGATTTCTCAGCTTTAGATTGGCATTTAGCAGCCAGCGGTTTAAGCGGGTCAATTTCGGAAATTCGCGATCGCGAATACAAAGTACCCGCAGGTAGTTTATCAATGCGACCTATCAGTTTAAAAAAAGAAATCGATAGAGATTGGCGTACTTGGCAAGCTTTCACGAAAGTAGTCAAACACTTAAATGAAGATGAAGATTGGAAAGGCCGTCATAATAAGGTGATTGCCTTAAGAGATGTACTGCGTCAAGGAATTGAGGCAACTCAGAAGTTTCTCAAAAACTACAGAATAAAAGATGAGCAACTACCAACTTTCCCAGAATCTAGTGGTGGTAGTGAGAATTTAGCTAAAGATGGTTGGCTAGATAGAGTTTGTGGTTACTTTGATGCCATTGAAGCGATGGAATTTTATATCTCATTGAGGGAAGAATCAGATGCCGATTTACCGACTGAAAATAAAACTGCTGAGTGATACAACTTTTGGACGGGGAGATGGAGTCGCAGGTTTAATTGACCAAGAAGTCGAACAGGATCCTTTTGGTTTTCCGTACTTGCGGGGACGTACTCTTAAGGGATTGCTGAGTGAAGAAGGCGATAACTTAATTGCAATGTTGACTAATCATAAACAAGATTGGGAAAGGGTTGCTTGCAATTTATTCGGTACTTTGGGGAGTACCATCGGCACAATGGGTGCAGTTCATGTAGGCGATGCTTCTTTGCCAGATGACTTGCGTAAAGCTGTTGCTTTTCAAATTGATGATGAAACTTTGACAAAAACAGAGGTACTTGATTCGCTAACAACTATCCGTCGTCAAACTTCTATAAACCCACAATCTGGTACGCCAGATGAGGGGAGTTTGCGTTCATTTCGTGTTGTTCTGCGCGACCTTTGTTTCACGGCTGATTTGATTTTTGAGAACATTCCAAGTGATGAAATGCTCTCGCTTTTAGCAGTTGGTTCGCTAGCACTTCGGCGCTTAGGGAGTGGCAGAAATCGAGGTCGAGGTCACGTTCAATGTACTTTACAAGATGCAGATGGTAATAACATTACGCATCGCTACGTCAACTATTTTGGAGAAGAAATTAAGGAGAAAGTTGCATGAAAACAATTACTTTAACATTGAAAAGTCAGCAGCCAATTCTTGCTACTTCATTTCAAGGCGATCCCAACAGCGATGTATCGTACTCTTACATTCCTGGCAGCATGATTCGCGGTGCAATTGTTGGGCGTTACATGAGACAGCATCACTTGTCAGAACTTGATTTAACCAATGAAAAAGTGAAGAGATTGTTCTTCGATGCCAATACTACCCGCTACTTAAATGCTTATTTTTTGAGTTACGAAAAGCAACCGCAACGCACTCTTCCTCTACCTTTATGTTGGTTCAAGGATAAGGGTGAAGAACTTACTGATGATTCGTCTATCACTGTATATGATTTCAGTATTGATAGAGGAGACGATCCAGAAACTCCTAAATCTGTGGGTGAATACTTCTGGACTAAGGAACGGGGAGTTGTCAAATTATACAATGAAAAACGGCGGATTAATATTCATAATTTTCGCGATCGCCAAAAAGGACGTTCTACAGACAATCAAGGTGAAATTTTCCGCTACGATGCCCTAGATGCAGGACAAAAGTTTCAATCCGTCATTCTCTGCGAAGATGAAGATGTAATCACAATTCAGATGTTATTAGTCACCGAACCAAACATCTGGTTAGGGGGTTCTCAAAGTGCTGGATACGGACATACCAAGATTATCGACTTAAAAATTCTCGATAACTGGAATGAAATTGGAATCCCAGCAGAAGATCGTGAAAATGGTGAAAGTTTAAGCATTACACTTTTAAGTGATACACTTTTAAGGAATGAATGCGGTCAGCCTGTAGCCGACCCAATGTTAATTAAACAAGCTGTCGAGGAAGTGTTAAATATCTCATTACCTGAACCTAGCAATATTTTCGCTGGTAGCACTTTAATTGGTGGCTTTAACCGTAAATGGGGATTGCCTTTACCGCAAGTACCAGCATTTACAGCAGGAACTGCGATCGTTTTCAAAGGTGTTGAGATTAATGAATCACAAATTCAACAACTTGAAGCTCAGGGAATTGGAGAGAAAAGAGAAGACGGTTTTGGACGAATTGCTGTCAATTGGTTACAAGATGAAAAGTTTACAGTCAGTTTAGCTAAGCCATCTAGTAGCTCTACTTCATTGAAAAAAGAAGGGTCGCGTTTTTTAGCTGAACAGATGGCACAAAGATTGTTAGAACAAAAGCTAGAACAATATCTTCAAAAAGAGGTTGAACCTTTAAGCTTGCAAGAAGGCATCAGTAACAGCCAACTGTCACGACTACAGTCTGTTGCACGACAAGGACTTTCCAATGGCGATTTTAGTTTAGTTATCTCACTACTAAATAATTTACCATCGAAGGCCAAGAATCAATTTGAACGCACAAAAATTGGCGATAAATCATTCAGACAACAGCTAGATGAGTGGTTGAGCAACCCAACTGATTGGATTAATGGAATAGAAGTAAGAATTGCTGATATTGAGCGCAAGTTTGATGACGATCGCGCCAGAGAAGATAAGCTAGCTGAAAAGTACACGCTGCGGCTGATTATGGCGGTAGCGAAGAAGGCAACTAAGGAGAAAAAATGATGACTCAAGAACGTCTAAAGCGCTGTCACCGCCCGATCGCCAAACGCATCATTGTACGGGGTACGTTAATCTTAGATACGCCGACTTGCTTGGGAAGCGGTGACGCAGAGAGTCCAACGGATATCGCATTGCTGAGAGATAGCGTGAGCGACTGTGCGCTTTTAACTGGTGCATCGATTGCAGGTGCTTTGCGAAACTACTTGCGGGAGTACCAACACGGATATGGTGTAGAGGAACAAAAGGGCGATCGGGCTACTACGCTATTTGGTGGTACTCGTCGCGATCCTGATGGCGAACAAAGTCCATTAATTATCAATGATGCTATCAGCAGCACTATCCCCACTGTGGAATTAAGAGATGGCGTAGAAATTGAACCCATAACTGGTACAGCTAAACCAGGCCATAAATATGACTTGGAACTGTTAGCGGCAGGAACAGAATTTCCGCTCTACTTTGAACTGCTTCTTGAAAAAACCAAAAATCAGACAGAACAGCAAGCGTTAATTAACCATTTAGCATTGGCTTTACGAGGTTTAGAGCAGCATGAAATCGGGATTGGCATGAAAAAGCGGCGCGGTTTTGGTCGCTGTCATGTCAAAGAGTGGCAGGTTTGGAACTTTAACCTCGAAGATCCAGGCGATCGCACAGCTTGGTTATTATTCGATCGCGAATGTATCAAAACACCCGTTATTACAGCCAAAATTGCCGATGCTTTAAGCGTGGTATTAAATGACAGAGAAGATAAGCGCGATCGCTTCCTCCTCCACGCCAAATTCAAATTAGTTGGTTCTCTCCTAATTCGTTCTGGTCAAAATTCAACTGGACGCGCACCTGATGTTGTACACTTGAAATCTCATCGACCTAACGAATCTAATCCCAACGAATCTGAGTCACAATCAGTATTATCCGGCACAAGTTTAGCAGGAGTATTGCGCCATCGAGCCGAACGAATTGTCAATACTTTGCATGAAATCAATCCACAGATTACTCAGGAAATAGTTAATGAAATCTTTGGCTTTGTTTCAGACAACAAAGCATCAAAACAGTCAAAAGCTAATGAAGTTAAGAAGAAAAAACCAGAGGCTAAGGCAAGCCGTTTAGTTGTTCACGAGAAAGTTATTAAAGATGCAACCGACTTAGTACAAAATCGGATTGCGATCGACCGTTTTACAGGAGGTGCATATCACGGCGCATTATTTGACGAACAACCTATATTTGGAGGTGATGAAACTCGTGTCTGTATTGAGTTAGAGTTGCGTAACCCGAATGAATATGAAATTGGATTGCTGTTACTATTGCTGAAAGATTTGTGGACGAGTGATTTACCTGTGGGGGGGGAAAGCAGTATTGGACGGGGACGTTTGAAAGGAATCAAAGCAGATTTAATCCGACCTCATCCCCAAAATCCCAAACAATGGCAAATTACAGAAAGTAAGGGAAATTTGCAAATTGAGGATATATCGGATTCAAGCAAGTCAGAAACTTTGGTTAAATATGAATTAGAACAATTTGTCAAGGCTTTGTTGAAAGAATTAGGTAAGGAGGTGTGAATATGAGTGAAGATAGACAGGCGCAAATAATCAATTTTCTAGATGATGATGAATTACGCAGTTGGTTAGAATCTCAAGCACCATCTGTATCCGAACAGACATCTTACCTATTGGCTCATGCTGAAGATGGGATAATTTGGGGAAGGTTTGATAGTAAAAAATTAACAACTGCTGAAAAGATATTTCACAAGCGCGATCAAGTTGATTTACCTGAATTGCGGTTACTCACACTGCAACAATGTAGGATATTTGGTCGAGATGGCGAAATTCTACTGTGGCGGATTAGCGAGACAAAGTTTAAATGGCGTTTCATTGGGAATCCAAATGAAGATAAAATTCCAGAAAGTCAGATTCTTTGGGGAACAAATGGTATCAAGCGAGATAATTTTACGCTACTTTGGGATGGCTCTCAGGGACTCAAACACGTTGTACCATTTACTGATATTGAGTTAAATGGCGATCGCTTAGTTAAACCAGTACGTTTGCTCGTACATCACTACATCAAATATGAAGAAGAAACGGGCTTAGCTCGAATCTATCGCAGCCGTCTTGTCGATCTAACTACTAAATAGGAGATTAAGTCATGAATCCAAAACATATCAAACAAATCACAGACTCTGAGCGGGTAGCTAAAGCACCTTACAATTTTGTAGAATTACCTGAAAAAGTAGTTGAAGCTGAACTACCTTTACCAGAGGGCGATCGCTATCATTTAGAGCGCCACACAGGCAGGATTAAATGCACTCTAACGACTGAATCTCCTCTGTATATTCGCTGTGGAATAACTCCCTCTGATTTTATTAAATATTCAGAGCTACCAGAAAAATACTCAAAGCTACCAAAAAATGCGACTGATCAACAGAAAAAACAGTGGGAAGATGAGAAAAAACAATGGGAAACTGAAAGAAAAACAGTTTTAGCTCCATTTTTTACATATCGAAGCGACGATCTTCTTCCTGTTCTTCCGGGTAGCAGCTTACGGGGAATGTTACGAACTCTGGTTGAGATTATCAGTTTTAGTAAAATTGATAGAGTATCTGACGAGCATCGACTATTTTTTCGTGCAGTAGCGGCAAATAAAAATAAAGAATCTTGGGGAGAAGAATATAAGAAATATGTTGAACCCGAAAAAATTCAAGCTGGGTATCTAAAAAAAGACCCTCAAGGCTGCTGGTACATCCAACCTGCCATCAAAGACAAAGGTGTAACTTTTGCTTGGGTTCAAGAGGATGAGCTTACTGAAATAACAGGATTTAAGAAATTTGATGCTCGTGGCTATGAGCCGCAGTATTTTAAGGTTAGTTATCAATCTTTAGAGAAAAGAGAAGAAAAGAGGAATGGTAAAGTTATTGCTGAACGGTGGTTTGCACAGAATGTTAAATCACAAGAAACCGAGCCAAGCAGTCAAGTTGTTACCAGTGGAAATATGAAACAAAAAGAAGATTCATCTTCTCCACGCTGCAATCACTGCGTAGTTTTCGCTGAGGATGAAAATGCCGATCCATCATGTCGATTACGAATAGATGATACAGCGATCAAACATTATCGGAATGCTCTGACTGATTTTCAGAAAAAATCTCCCTTTGATAAAGATTGGGGATTATTGAAATTAGAAGCAGAAAAAGATCGTCCTGTGTTCTACTCCGATCCTGGAGATGATAAAATAGTAAGATTTTTTGGTCAAAGTCCTAACTTCCGTATTCCCTATTCTCCTGAAGGAAATGGACACGCAACAACTGTAGCAGACTTCATTCCTAAAAATTTGAAACAGTTGGGAACTATAGACTTAGCGGATGCGATTTTTGGTTGGATCAAACAAGAATCTAAAGAAGAGAAATTACCTAAAAGTTTTGATAAACAAAGAGCAGGCCGGGTATTTGTTACGGATGCTTTATACCAAACCTGTCAAAATGGTATCTGGTATGAAAATGAACCATTAACGCCTCAAATTTTATCTGGGCCTAAGCCAAGCTATTTTCCGCATTATCTGGTTCAAACAAGTGCAGATAAATCACAACTCAAACATTATGCAAGTCAACCTGTTGCAGAAACTGTGATTCGTGGACACAAACTTTACTGGCATAAAGGGAGTGACCGAAATTTTAAGCTTCCAGCGCCCAAAAAAGTCATTGGTTCCACAAAAAAAGTTGAATGTTCTGATACTCAAACAACTCTGATTAAACCAATTAACAAAGGAGTTAGCTTTAAATTCAACATTCACTTTGAAAATCTTAGTCAAGTTGAACTGGGTGCTTTGTTATCGGTGCTAAGTCTCAGCAGTGACAAGTCACAAACACTTGAAACAGGGAAAGAAGGCGAAAAATATTGCTTCTCCCTTGGTATGGGTAAACCACTGGGGATGGGTGCGGTAAAAATTGACTATGAATTGCATTTGAGCGATCGCACTTCTCGCTACAGCAATCTATTTGATGGTACTAACTGGAAAACTGGCGAAGAAAACCAATCTGAAACGCTTAAAAAAGAACAGAAATCGGTGGAGGCATTTGAGAAATATATACTTGATTGGATTTGTTGTCAGGATTATCCAAAAGATAGCAAGAGAGAACAACTACAACATTTAAACCAATTACCACGAATTGAGATGTTGTTGGCAATGTTACGATGCGATCATCGCACTCCAGATGCAAAACAGACTCGATATATGACGATTGAGCCTGACAATGAGTACAAAGATCGTCCAGTGTTACCAACTCCTCTAGATGTGATGGGAATACCGGATAACCGCAGATGCGATCGCACTTCAAATCCTTCAAATTCTAACCTGTCAAAGCCAATAATTCAAAAATCATCCCCAGCAGCATTAAATCATAAAATGCAATCCAACTCAGCTAAGCCAAAACCAAAACAGAAAACAGATCGAGATGAAGATGGAGGTAATATTAATCCATTGGCAAGACCCGCAAAACAGCCAAAACGTTGAGCCGATCGCCCTTCCACTACCCCATCCCACCAAACGCGATCGCCGTTAGGTCAGATGAATCCCAAGCAGCCCGGAATAAACTACAAGTGTTAGTATAATTTAAGCGAGGGAAAAAAATGACAAAAATTGATGGCAAAGTCAGCGATTTATTGACGACAATTCTAGCCGAACCAGAGGCAATGGTAGATGCCAATACTCCTGAAACTCTCAATCCGACTACGGCAGAGGAATTACAACAAAAATTGGAATATTTTCTCATTTTAGATAGTTTGGGAGAACTTCTTCATAAAATTCGCAGCGATCGCGGATTGACTGTTAGAGAAATGGCGCGTGAAGTGCAAAAAAGTCCTGGGCGGATATCTCAAATTGAGGGAACACGCGATCGCATAGAATTGAAAACTCTGGCGCAATATGCAAATGAGTTAGGCTATGATGTCCAAATTGCTCTCGTTCCGCGAAACGATCGCGAACCAGCTCTTTTTGCTCCCATTCCACTTTCGTAAAAAACACTAAAATCATCTCCATAAAATACGCCACCTAAATTGAGGAGGTTATTATGCCCTCCAGCGCTTACAAAACCGTCAGTTCAGTCCTCAAAGAATTTCAAGTTACCTACACGGAATCTAATTTTATAGTAGAAACAGAGTTTCATGTCTCTGATTATTTTCGAGAAGATTTGGAATTTACTATGCGAGAAGGAGTGGTTGACAATTCTGAATTTGCAGTTTGCGAAAATTTGATTTATCCAGTGATCAAAGAAGTTTGGAAGCGCTATTACAGCAGATTTGTTTTGTGGAGCCATCAATCTCTCACCTGCGATCGATATCTTTCTGGATTTCCTGAATATATTTTAGCTAAACGTTCTTCATTAGGAAAAGTTGTTTTTGAACAACCTTACTTTCTATTAGTTCAAGCCAAACAAGATAACTTTGAAAATGGATGGGCGCAGTGTTTGGCTGAAATGATTGCCGCACAGCGACTAAATGAAAATTCAGAGCAAGAAATATTTGGAATTGTATCTAATGGGGAAGTATGGCAGTTGGGCAAACTCAAATCCAATGTTTTTACTCGCAATCAAATGTTTTATACTATTCAATAATTAGATCAACTTTTTGCTGCGATCGATTACGTGTTTCAACAGTGCGAATTGCTGCTGGATGCTGAAACGAGCGATCGCAATTAAACAGTGCGATCGCACCCCATCCACGTTCGATCGATAAATCTAACTTTTATTGGCATTAACTTTAGATTAACCGATCGGTTAAGGGGCGATCGCACGCAGCAAAAAAATGCGATCGCCCCCAAACTATCACTCGGCAAAATAGCGAATCAAAATCCGAATTACTTCACCGCCCACAG
Source organism: Microcoleus sp. (assembly GCF_049646505.1). Lineage (GTDB taxonomy): Bacteria > Cyanobacteriota > Cyanobacteriia > Cyanobacteriales > Microcoleaceae > Microcoleus. The sequence goes on along the minus strand of NZ_JBARVX010000388.1, from coordinate 3,492 downwards.
GTGAGGGTATCGGCGGACTCCACTCCCAAACTTCTGCAACACCTTTAACGTGCAACTGGTGAACCATGCTGTCTACGCCTTTGGGAAGGCCGCAGACCAGCAAGCGGACGGGTTGCTTGCTAACAGGGACATCGGGAATCTTTTCTCGCAGCAGTTCCGGGACTGACTTGGAAGTTGATATCATAAGAGTATCCTCCTGAATTTGGGAGTCCAAACCCCTGCCGTGTCTAGATTGGAGTCAGAAGCGGTGGGGGTTTGGTTTTTGTTGTCTGAGGCTACTCTAACACTTGTGCATCAATTTGCATCATTGTTAATCAATCTTAATCGTTATTGTTCTGGCTGATGTAATGCGATACACTGAACGCATGACTAAACCTGACAGAACAACAGTAGACATAAAAGGATTGCGCGAAAGAATTACGGCTGTTTCGGCTTTGCCAGAGTTAGCCGATCGCGCCCTGTCGTCGGTGTTGCGAATCTTAGTTACCAAAGGGCTGGAATCTTATGAAGAAAAGTTAGCCCAAAGTACACAGCAGCAAATTTCACCGCGAACAGAGGAATCAAGCAATGATTAATTCCCCTTCTTTCTTTATTAGTTAGATTTGGATTTTTAACCGCAGATATCAGCCGATGAACACAGATGAACGCCGATGGAATTTTATCTGCGTTTATCTGCGTTTATCTGCGGTTAAAAAACATTTTGCCTATCACTCCCACTCGATCGTACCAGGCGGCTTAGAAGTAATATCGTAAACCACCCGGTTCACCCCCTTAACCTCATTCACAATCCGGTTCGAGATCAGTTCCAACAAATCGTAAGGAACCCGCGCCCAATCAGCCGTCATCCCGTCTTCACTTGTGATAAATCGCAGAACGATCGGGTAAGCATAGGTGCGCTGATCGCCCATCACCCCTACACTGCGAATGGGAAGCAAAACTGCAAAAGCTTGCCAAAGTTCGTTGTACAATCCGTGCCGGTTAATTTCTTGGCGCACAATCAAATCAGCATCCCGCAAAATATTTAGTCTTTCTGCGGTAACTTCTCCCGTAATCCGAATCGCCAATCCCGGGCCGGGGAAAGGTTGTCGGTTGACGATTTCTTCTGGAAGCCCGATCGAGCGGCCGACTTTTCGCACCTCATCCTTGAACAACTTTCGCAGCGGTTCGATCAGCTTAAAGCACAAATCTTTAGGCAACCCGCCCACGTTGTGGTGACTTTTAATTTTCACAGCAACTCGTTCGCCGCTTTTCGGGTCTACATTCGTGTCAGCCGACTCAATCACATCCGGGTAAAGAGTACCTTGGGCCAGGTAATCAAAAGGGCCCAAACGCTTCGATTCTTCTTCAAATACACTGATAAATTCGTGACCGATCCGCTTGCGTTTTACTTCAGGATCGGTAACACCTTCAAGCTTAGCCAAAAAGCGACTCCGAGCTTGAACGTACTGCACCGGAATGTGGAATTGCTCTTGAAATAATTTCACCAACCGTTCCGGTTCCTGCTTCCGCATAAACCCTTGGTCGATAAACATACAAGTAAGTTGGTCGCCGATCGCCTTGTGCAGCAAGAAAGCCAAAGTCGAAGAATCAACCCCCCCGGATAGAGCCAGCAAAACTCGTTGGTCTCCCACCCTGGCACGAATTTCGCGAATAGTTTCCTCAACAAAAGTAGCTGTCGTCCAAGTCGGTTCGCACTCGCAAATATGGTAAACAAAATTGCGAATCAAAGCTTGTCCGCCGATCGAGTGAACCACTTCTGGGTGAAACTGAACGCCGTACAAATTTTTCTCGTGGTGAGCAACAGCAGCAGACGGAGTATTTTCCGTATGAGCGAGGATCTCAAAACCAGACGGCAACTCGCTGCAGGAGTCTCCGTGGCTCATCCACATCGTGCTGCCTTCTTCGACATTTGTCAGCAAATCCGTAGGATCGTCAATAAATAGCGATGCCTTGCCGTATTCCGCCAACTTAGCCCGCTCAACAGTCCCGCCGAGCTGCTTTACCATCAACTGCATCCCGTAGCAAACACCCAGCACTGGGATTCCCAAATTCCAAATTTCCGGATCGCATTGGGGAGCTCTTTCATCGTATACAGAACTCGGCCCTCCTGACAGAATAATTCCTTTAGGTGCGATCGCTTTTAACTGTTCTGCGGTAGTGCGGTAAGAAATAACTTCTGAATATACTTGAGTTTCGCGAATGCGGCGAGCAATCAGTTCGGAATATTGCGAACCGAAGTCGAGAATCACGATCGTCTGGCGATCGATATGCCCCAGAGAAGAGTTTGTGAGGTCTGATGCAGTTTCTATTTGAGTAGTCACGGTTATTTCGTAGTTGCTAATTGCTAATTGGGCAGAAAGTAGCGGAGGTATTTGTCGCCGCTTGAGTCCAAGACTGAGCGAGGCAATCAAGCATTAGTCGCTAGGAATAAATCTTATTTATACTAGATTGCTGCGAGCGATATTAGTCGATTAATCCAGTCGAGGGCAAGCATAGATTTACTTCGATTCTTACCCTAATTAATTGAACTGTTACGTCAAAATTTGCGTCCCGGAGCAACCCAGTATAATTAAGGTCTAGGGACAGAGAATTATTACTTTTTAAATATTATCCCTGAGCCATCTTTTAAAAAGAATTAGGGGATATTCACACTACATTAACAAATTTGCGTCAAAAATGTATCTCCTATGTCACTTTTAACAATAATTTTGCGATCGCGCCCAAACATCACCGATCCCACGGGAAGGCGTTGGCTAGTGTGAGTAAAAATGCAATCCGCCGATCGCAAGTCTATTTCTCGGCTAATCTCGCCGTAAATTCGATCGACCCAATTGCTACCAGTTGCCGCATCCAAAGCCCGCAGTTGACCGAGAGCCTCTTCGGCCGTCGCTGCTGCAAAAATCGCAGAACAGGCATCGGCGGGCATTCCAGCTTTAGCACAGTAAGCTGTGAGAATTTCCCTGCGCCCGTCGGCGAGGTGGTGGTGAGTGTGAAAAATCCCCGCCGCCAATTTCATCAGTTTACCGTGATAGCCAAACAGCAAAATCGATCGCACGCCTTGAAATCCAGCCTCTACCAGCAGCGGGCCCAGCCAGTTAGCAGTTTTCACCAGCCGCTGCGGATCGATCCCCAGTTGCCGCGCCAAATTGGAGCCATTTTCGCCGATGCAGAAAACTAAAGTGTCAAACTGTTCGGCTTTTTGTTGCAGTTGTTCGCGATAAACTTCCAACTGTCCGGGGGCGCTCAGCGGTTGAGAAATGCCCGTTGTACCCAGCAGCGAAAGTCCTTCTACAACACCGAAAGCTGCGTTAGAAGTGCGGGCGGCAAGTTTGCGCCCTGAAGGCAAAATCAGGGTGACAGTAATTTTTTCTCCCCGTGCGAGTTCTCTGCTCAGATTCGATCGCAGCAGCCGCATAGCGTAATCATAGATTGCCGCTCCTCCACCTGCTTTGTGATGTCCAATTCCCTCACCCCCAACAATCACAATCTGCT
>NZ_JBARVX010000387.1:0-5279 GCF_049646505.1 Microcoleus sp. | reverse complement strand
GCTACGGAGGCGGTCATTTCAGGAATCAATGACAAGGAGCGTGGGTGAAGAGTCATAATAAATTATTTAGTATGGTGCCTCATTACACAATCATTCTGCCTATTCAGGACGGCGATGTCTGAGGGGTCAAACCCCTCACAGATTCGCCAACAGTCTCATTCCATTCGCCTGGTCTTATTCTCACTCCGCTATTTTAGGGTTTTGTTTGTGTAGCCGCGAATTCCATTCGCCCGGTTTTATTCTCACGAATTCCATTCGCCCGGTCTTATTTGCCCTCCGAAAATGTCAAAACAAACGCCAGATTTTCTTCAGATTTCAAGGCGTGGGGCGCTCGTGCGGGCATGAATACAAATACTCCCGGTTCCAACACTATATCCTTACCTTCGAGCGTCAAAACTCCTTTTCCTGCCACTACATTGATTGTGGCATTGCGTGCGGAATTGTGCTCGGAAATTTCCAAACCTGCGGCAAGACAAAGTAAATTGTACTGACAATTGTTGTCTTTGAGTAAAGTTTTCTTCACCACTCCGGTGGCGGAATATTCAATTGCGTCTCGGAGTTGGATAAATGAAGATTGTAGCGGTAAAAGAGTAGCAGTCATAAATTTTTAGTCCCTTAAGATTGTTTTTGAGCACAGATGACGATGTAGCCTAAATCCTGTTGGTACTTCTGGAAAACTCGACGCATTGCTAAAACTCGATCGCGAATTTGCGATTTACTTAAAACATTCCACAAAATCCGCACAGTACCCACAAACCCTTCATCATCAATCATTCGCGGCAAGTTGAGAAGTCCCATCGCCCCGGTTTGAGACTTTTCTACCTGCAAACCCGCGTTTTGACAAACAGCAATCCAGTCTGACTCAGACAAAGGTGTGGAATTAACCCGAATCACTTCTGATAAAGCTTTGTTAATTTCTGATTGTCGGTTTTTGGCTAAAAGTTCGTGAGACAAAAACTTGCCACCTGGCTTTAGCCGATCGCCAATTCCTGATAAAATCTTTGCTTTCCCCGACGGCGACTGCATCGTCAGGATAGCTTCAGCCAACACCCAATCAAACTGCACAGAAATCCGATCCAAGTGCAAAATATCTGCTTCGATAATTTCGACTCGATCGCTCAAACCTGCTGCTGCAACGTTAGCACGGGCGCGCGCCGCACTGTCGGGATTTTTCTCAACTCCGACTACTTTAACGCCAAAACGTTCAGCAAGGGCGATCGAACTATATCCAAAACTAGCAGCCAACTCCAAAACAGTATCCCCAGGCTGAAAATCTGCCCATTCAAATAACATTTCCGTAGCAGCTTTTCCCCCCGGCCTCAGCATTTTCTTACCAGCCGCCGCCAGCACTACATGGCCCGGCGCCGTCTTAAAATTGAGAGTAGTATTGGTCATAAAATTGACCTCCTATTTAAGCTTGCTCTCAGCTTACCCAATTCTCCTAAATACTTCTACGATCTAGCTCATATTCAAATTATCGTATGGTGCGCCAGTTCGATCGCCCCCGACCGATCGCCGGATCTTGCTCTCAAATCTGGTTATTTGCGGCCCTAGGGGCGATCGACAAACTTTGTATCACCCGCAGGCATTTTTGGCAAACCGCCTCTGCTTTGCCAAATTTTACCTCCTGGAGACCGGAATTTGAAGGACGATCGCACTTGCCTGCGTTATTTGTGTTTGGAGATAGCTCAGATTTGCTACAATCTAGTCGCACGCAAAACTACAAGGGATTATGACCGAACTGTTAGATGAGACACTTTCTATTGAAATCGCGACTCGCATCAAAAGCAACTCTAAAAATTGCTTTGACAACGCCTCTAAAGCAGCATTAGCAACCGAGGGCGCAATCTACGTCCAAGGCTTTTTAGCTCGACCGGGAGCACCCTACAAACCCATCGAGTATAGCTGGATTGAACTCGGCGAGCGAATTGTTGACCCAACCTTTCCCCACCTCGGCTTCATCGCTGCAGACATTCATTACTTCCCCGCCCAGCGATTGAGCGTGAAAAAACTCAAAGCAATCCTAGAAGAATCAAAAGAAGATTATCCAGAAGACGACCCGCTGCCGGTTTACGGCAATCAACCCTATGAATATTACGGTGATGTGATGTTAGGCGGTAAAGATTACCAAAATGCTTACGATTTGGCTGCCACTAAATGCCGGGAATTGAACCAACCCCAAAAACCGGAATTGAACTAATTCAGGACTTACCCAAAAATGGTTTAACGCGCTACTTACAGCGGTAAGGTGTGCACTGCACACCCTACAGATAGAGATTAGTGTCGCAACTGTTCTGCCGATTAATAGACTTCATCATGACTTCCAAAATCTACAAACACGGCTTTTTCATCTTCTGTAAAGTAGAAAGTACCCTTTCGTCGTAATCTACGCTAAAGCTCCAAAACTCCTTGAGCCTACCGGACAATTTATGAGTTTTTAAGCTTGGTTCAAACGGCTCTCTGATGAACTTCTCCAGCTTTTGCCAAAACCTAGCCTCCAAATCAGCATCACCTTTGATCCGCCTTTTGAAAGCACGCTTGAATGAAGAACTAAAACTGACTTCCACGATTATTCCTCTATCATTATTCTGAGTTCATTAACGTTAGCGGAAAATTCAAGTTCACCTTTTTGTTGTTCAACCTGCGCTGACTTAAAGTTTTGATACATCTCTTCGCGACGTTCTTCCCGGAGATATTGCTTCAACAACATTTGAAGCTCTTGCTTTTCGTCAGTAGAAAGATTCTCGATCGTCTCGACCACATCACTGAAAGTCATAACTTACAAAACCCTATTGTGCCGATCAGATTATAGCAAAAAATATCTTTTAGGTTGACTCTCCTTTCTCGTTCCCAGGCTCTGCCTCGTCTTGAAACAAGCAAAAAATCTCACTAACTAATCACCATTTTTAAACCCCCAATGTTCAGGAAACCGAGAATAATGAAAAGCAGCCAATAACGGATCTAATTTCTGATTCCAAATCAAATCAGCTAACAATTTAGCCGTCACCGGAGCCAACAAAATACCGTTGCGATAATGCCCCGTCGCCAGCGTCAAATTCTCCCAAGCACTCGCACCCAAAATCGGCAACTCATCAGTCGTAGCAGGCCGAAATCCCCACCATAACTCCAGAATTGGATAATTTTGTAATTCTGGATATAACTGCATAGCTCCTGCTAGCAAGCTTTGGATTCCCGCCGCAGTATTTCCCGAAGTAAAATCCACATTTTCGCTAGTTGCACCGATAATAATTCTCCCATCTTGACGCGGCACAATATAAATGCCGGTGCCGAATAAAACTGTTTGCAGCGGCTGAATGATTCCACAATTTTCTGGGACGCATACCGACAGCATTTGCCCTTTTCTCGGAAAAACAGGAACATTTAACAACTGCTCAGACCAAGCACCTGTTGCCAAAACGTAACGGTCAGCTTGCAATTTTCCTGCCGTTGTTTCAACACCCAAAACTCGATTTTCGTCCCGAATGATTTTTTCTGCACAGTCTTGAACAATCTCAATCTGCAATTCTTTTGTTGCGGCTTGAAGTGTCCGAAATAAAGCGCGGTTGTCAACTTGAGCGTCGTCAGGATACCACCAGCCGCCTATTACTTCTTCACCCAATCCTAACTGCTGCTGGCGAACAGCATCTCTGTCCAACCATTGAGAGTTGAGGTTTGACACAGATTGCTGTTCTTGAAACTCATTTTGACACACAGGCGCGAGAATTCCCGATCGCCAATATCCCGTTTTCAATCCAGTAATCTCTTCTAGCCGTTCCACCCACCCTGCATACAGGGCGCGACTTTGCAAGCACAAATCCAGCATCGGACTGGGGGGAATTCGTTCGGCTTGGGGGGCGAGCATTCCGGCTGCAGCCCGCGCCGTCGGTTGTTTAGAATTGGTGGTGAGAACGGCGACAGATGCTCCTCGCAACTTCAGTTCAACTGCTAGGGAAAGGCCGATGATTCCGCCGCCAATAATCAGAATATCTTGAGATGAATTCATTGACTTGTTGCCAGAAATCCTTAACTCCGTTATCTATAATGGTAAGGTGCGTCAGATGCCGAAATCCTCGATAATCGTTTGAGAACTTCGTCTGACGCACCCTACGAGTCGATTGAATTGTAACAGGGGCTTGAGTCCTGCGAGCGACAAAAAATCTATGCTTCCGGTTTCCAGACAGTTTCCGAGCCCTGGCCCCAAAAACCGTCATATTTTGTCACCTTAATATCGCCTAAAACCTTAGTTTGGCAGGACAAACGGCGGTTGGATGCCCCAGAGTGGGGAGGAAGCGAAAGTCGGGCTTTTTCGCGCCACTCCGGTTCGGAAACTTCACCCTCGACAGTGACGGCGCAGGTGCCGCAAGTGCCTAGCCCGTGGCAGTTGATCGCTTTGGCGTTGCCGTTGTAGAGATCGATGCCGTTTTTGAGCAAAACTTCACGGAGATTCGATTCGCGATCGCACTCAAATGTTTTTCCCTGCGCTTGTACCTTAACCACAGCAATTTACCCCAATTAGATTTATGTTAATTTTCCTATATATTATTGCATTTATTTTAAATATATTCATCTAATATAAGTCATATCTTACCAAATTCTCTATCCCAATTCCCCATGACAAATCGGCTCTGGATCTACGATACCACGCTGCGAGACGGCGCTCAGTGCGAAGGACTCTCCCTATCTCTCGAAGACAAACTGCGTATCGCCCGTCAGTTAGACAGTTTAGGAATTCCCTTTATAGAAGGCGGCTGGCCGGGAGCTAATCCTAAAGACGTACAATTTTTTTGGCGGCTCAAAGAACAGCCGCTAACTCAAGCAGAAGTTGTAGCTTTTTGTTCGACTAGGCGGCCGGGAAAAACGGCAGCAAACGATGAAATGTTGCAGCCTATTTTGTCCGCCGGTACTCGCTGGGTAACGCTGTTTGGCAAGTCGTGGGATTTGCACGTTACTGAAGGTTTGAAGACGACGCTAGCAGAAAATCTGGCGATGATTCGAGATACCGTTGAATATTTGCGGAGTCAGGGAAGGCGGGTTATTTACGATGCCGAACACTGGTTTGACGGCTACAAACACAATCCCGATTATGCTATTCAAACTTTAGCAGCGGCAGCGGATGCCGGTGCAGAATGGCTGGTGCTTTGCGATACCAACGGCGGCACTTTACCCCACGAAGTAACTCAAGTAGTTCGCGATGTGGCAGGAATAATAGAAAATTGGGATATTTCTAAATCGGAAATTTACCCCCCCCAACCCCCCCTTATTAAGGGGGGGAGAAAGTC
>NZ_JBARVX010000386.1:0-19819 GCF_049646505.1 Microcoleus sp. | reverse complement strand
ATCAATTTGATTGCGGTTTATCGAGCCGAAAATGATATGATAATGTCGGTCGCTAACCTAACAAAGGATCGAAAACTTAATAACTTAAACACCTTTTACAGTCCTCTCTCGTGTAAGTTGCCAGATAAAAGGAGGCAGAGCCTCCGGATCTGCATTACCAGGCAGAGCCTGGTAACGAGCAAGCCTGGTAACGAGCAATATGATAATGTCGATCGCTAACCTAACAAAGGCGCAATTTTATTAAATGGACTCAATTAACTCAGTAAATCCAATTAAAACAAGGTACTAAAATTGTGCAAATAAATCAGCTACCGTTTCTATTTGTTGATGTGGTATTGTTGACGATCGCCCTAATCCTGCTAATTCCCGTTGCAGTTCTATTTCTAGAATGCAGTGCAGCTTTCCTTTCCAGCTTCGGCACCGCAGACGAAACCAAAGAACCCCGCCCCAAAATAGCAGTTTTAATTCCCGCCTACAACGAAGCAGCAGGAATTGCCGCCACTATCTCCACCATTCTGCCGCAGCTAACACCTCAAGACCGCCTGTTAGTCATTGCTGACAACTGCACGGATGCTACGGCCCAAATCGCCCGCAACTCCGGTGCAAGCGCGATCGAGCGCCACGACACAGAACGCAAGGGGAAGGGATACGCACTGGATTTCGGCTTGCAGTCGATCGCCTCAGACCCCCCAGAAGTAGTCATTATGGTTGATGCAGACTGCATCTGCGAGCCAGATTCCATAGAAACATTAGCCCGCGTTTCAATGGCCAAACAAAGACCGGTGCAAGCAACTTATTTAATGGAACAGCCGCCAAATCCTACCCCCAAAGATTCGATTTCAGCCTTAGCATTTTTAGTAAAAAACCTAGTCCGCCCCAGCGGATTAAAACAGTTAGGATTCCCGTCACTGCTAACAGGTACGGGCATGGCTTTTCCCTGGCTAATCATTCGAGATGTTCCTTTAGCCAGCAGCAACATTGTAGAAGATATGCAAATGAGTTTGGATCTGGCGATCGCCGGACATCCAACCGCATTCTGCCCCGAAGCCAGAGTCACAGGGTGTTTGCCGCAGCAGCAGGAAGCAGCTAAAACTCAAAGAACCAGATGGGAGCACGGACACTTACAAACCTTGCTAACTCAAACTCCCAGGCTGGCGACAGCTTCGATCGAGCAACAGCGTTTTGACTTAATGGCGATCGCCCTCGACTTATCAGTCCCTCCTCTATCGCTTTTAGTTGCTCTTTGGCTAGCCGCTTTTGCCGCCTCCATAGTAGCAGCAATTATCGGAGCATCCGCGATTCCCGCGATATTGTTAGGAGTACAAGGACTGCTAATTTTAGTTGCAATTGTCAGCGCTTGGGGAAAATTCGGGCGTGCCGACATTTCCGGCGCAACTCTTTTATCCGTACCGTTTTATATCCTTTGGAAAATCCCTTTATATCTGGGTTTTCTCCTGAAGCGACAAACCAATTGGGTGCGAACAGAACGCGATGTTTAGTATGGGGTAGGGTGCGTCAGCCAGATGCTTGAAGCAACTTTAAACTCTTGTTTCTGACGCACCTTACGACGAATAAAGGGCAGCGAACAAAACTCCATGTTTAGTATAAGCAGTAAATTCAGCAAAAGACTCTTTTGTCCCTTGTGAACCTAATTTCATGTACTTTAAGCATATTACTCTGAGACAGGACTACTCTTGAATCAATGAAGCTCTAAGCAGTGAATGCTAGAATTACTTAAAAGCTCTTGAATCGCTTCTTGTCCACAGCGGATCAGACTTTCAACTTGATTGGTGGGTGCGTTTCCACATCTCAACCACACTACTTTCGGTGGAGAACTATACAGCCGACTTCTTTCCGTAAAGTCTGCATCTTGAGTCACAATACAGAAATCGTTCAACTTAGCGAAATCCCAGATTTCTGTATCTGTTTTCTCTGCTAGCCCGTGAAACTGAACATGGCTAGCATTAAGGAAAATATCAGCCAAGCGAGTCACTAATTTTCGGCTCAGATTTTGATCGAATAGTAGTTTCAAGCGACACTCACCGAAGCAACTAAACGATGATCGCGATCGGCCACAAACTCTAAACAGGCTCTAATGTCTGTTTCTGTCAGTTCTGGGAAGTCGTCAATAATCTCAGTAATAGACATTCCAGAAGCCAGCCAGCCAAGAACGTCGTAAACCGTAATTCGCATCCGACGAATGCAGGGCTTGCCACCACGCTTATCCGGTTCTATGGTAATGATATCGCGATAGCTCATGATACAGGTAAAGTGTTTGCATCTACATTATAGAAAAACATATCTGAAAATAAAAACAAAAAAAATCTGAAGCTGGAAATTTCCAACTTCAGACTTTTACTAACTCCCCGGGTAGGATTTGAACCTACGACCAATCGGTTACACTTATCCCAACGTTTCCGAAGGGCGCGGACTATTTCATCATCCCTAAAACGCAGACTTATCATCTGTCGCGGGATGTCGGGCGCTGTGAGATTTATTGGTTAGGCTCCTCATCTCTAGTCTCTGCACCTTTCCGGCTACTTGCGATCGAAACCGCTGCCTTTCGCCAGACTTGGCTCAAGATTGCCGCCACCCGAAGTGCTGCGGTTTCCTTGAATTCACCCGATTTTTCAGTATCCGTTACCGGATAAAGCTGCTATGTCACTAGGGCTTTTGGTTGATACCAAAGGCTTGCATTCATTACAGCCGACCGCTCTGCCACTGAGCTACCGAGGATTGCGTGGTTTTTGTCACCCACATTTACTAATAGTAGCTGAACCGATTCGATTTGGCAAGCTTTTTTGCAAACTTTTTTTTTCTCGTGCAGCAAGCGGGTTTGGGCCGTTAATGCAGCCCCATTCTCATTCTGGCGAGGCGCTGCTGCGATTCTGGATCGAGGGAATTGGCCAGAAAGCGACTGGAATTGTGTTTGCGGGATTTGTGCTGGCGCTCGCTGCGGCGGGCGGTGGATTCTACGTCAGCCGCTAGTTGTTGGGCGGACATCCATTCGGCACCGTAGCCGACTACGGTTAATTGCTGGGCTCTGTCGGAGGTGGCGACAATCATGCGCGCTCTGCCTTTGACCGATCGCAACTCGTACCGCAAATTAGCACAAGACTTTTCTATATAAGTATCTGCTGTCTGACCGAAGTCAGTGTAGTGCACAGATAAATTTTTAGTAATAATTTCTTTAACGCTGGGAGTATGCCGATAGTGAGCGTCAAACACGAGTCTGGCCTCAAAATCTTGTACGGCGCTGTAGTTAACTAAAACCTCGATCAACTCGCGGCGGGCTGTTTCGAGTTCGTCGCGATCGCGCTTCTCTCGGAGTCGAGGCCAAAGTCCAATCATGTTATAGCCGTCTACAAGTAAAACTGCTTGCGATACATAGGATGACATGGTTCAAGGCTGAAGAGATCCAGCAGGTAGAGGACATTATTTGCATTGTTTGTCAAAGCTTTTGTTAAATCTTATTACACATCGATGTTCGATCGCTAGCTGCAATGTTCGCAGCAAAAATTCAACCCCCCAAAACCCTAGGGATTTGGGGGGGTAAGATTTAAGATTGAAGATTTCGGCGATTGTCGCGCCAGCGATCGAATTTCCGGCTTATTCGACAGATTCCAGAGATAGGGGCGACGATCCGACAACAGTCGGCAGAAATATCTTCTCAACTGCAGGAGTACAGCCGAGCCACTGCACCGACAAATCCGCAAACTGCTGCGGAAGGCCGCTCACGCAAAAACGAGTCGGCAGCGCAGTACCAGCATTCCGCAGCCCCAAAACCTCCAACTCTCTAGCAGCAGCAGCCACCACCCGCACCGCAGGATCGATCGGCTTCACCCCAGCCGGCAAAAGCGATCGCAGCACCGGAGCCAACAGCGGATAATGAGTGCAGCCGTAAATCAGCGTATCGATGCGCTGCTGAATCAAAGGAGCCAAATATTCCCTAGCCACCTCATAAGTATAAGGATCGCGAATCCGGTTTTGCTCGACCAGCGGCACAAAAGCCGGACAGCTAACCTGCCATACCCGACAATCCGCATCCATTTCCAAAATCGCATTTCGATAAGCATTGCTAGCAGCCGTAGCCGGAGTTGCGATCACCCCGATCCGCTTGCCTTCCTGCACCGCAGCCTGCGCCCCCGGCAGAATTACTCCCAGCACCGGAATATCAAACTCAGCCTGCACCATCTCCATCGCCAAAGCAGAACTGGTGTTGCAGGCCATAATCACCATTTTCACATCCTGTTCCACCAGCCAGGTCATTATTTCCCGGACAAAATGCACAATTTCCGAAGCTGCGCGAGTGCCGTAAGGAAGCCTCGCTGTATCTCCAAAATAAAGTATAGATTCGTTGGGCAATTGTTGGTACAACTGCGTCAAAACAGTTAAACCGCCCACGCCGCTATCAAAAATACCGATTCTTTTTTGTCCAGAGTCTGTTGTCATTTGTTAATAGTTAGTTGTCTGTTGGGAGTTGGTAGTTGGCAGTAGTCAGTTGGCAGTTGGCAGTTGGCAGTAGTCAGTTGGCAGTAGTCAGTTGGCAGTTGGCAGTAGTCAGTTGGCAGTTAACAGTCAACAGTCAACAGCTAACAGTCAACAGCTAACAGCTAACAATTCCCTAATGACTAATGACTACTGACTACTGACTAATGACCACTGACTGCTGACCATTATCTTTGTTGAAGATAAACTAAAATGCCGCGAGCGATCGAAGCCGCCATTTGACTGCGGTAAGCCGGATCGGAAAGTTTGGCAGCATCCTCAGCGCCCGTGACAAAACCCACTTCCAGCAAAACAGAAGGCATAGAACTCTTCCTCAAAACATAAAATCTCGCCTGCCGCACCCGGCGGTCAGCCGCCCCCGTCCCGTCCAAAATACTGGCGTGAATCACCCGGGCTAAATCTTTCCCGCTATCGAAATAATAAGTCTCAATCCCGTTAACATCAGGCCGGCTCATATTAATCGCATTAGCGTGAATGCTGACAAACAAAGTAGCATTCACCCGTTCCGCCAAAGAAACTCTCGGTTGCAGGTCGATTTCGCTGTCGTCAGTCCGAGTCATCACCGCCTGCACGCCTTGCTGTTCCAGCAGCCTCGCCACCTGATAGGAGATATCTAAAACAATCTCCTTTTCCTGAATGCCCCTAATCCCGACGGCACCTGGATCGCGGCCGCCGTGGCCCGGATCGATCGCTACCACGAAGCGGCGGTTAGCAGCTTGGGGCAAATCCCCCGATCCGATCGTCCTTCTCGGCGGCAGCGGCTGCGGATTGGGATCGCGAGTAAAAGACGGCTGGGCGCTAGCATTCGCCCCTCGCAACTGCAAAGACAGCAACTGCGGGGCCGGTCTCGTCACCCTGCCTACCTCTACCCCCGATCGCGGCTGCACCCAAATCAGCACAGTCTCAGCGTCTTCCTGACTGGCAGTAAACGATACAGGGCTGTTGGCACCAAGCTGAGGAATTTGCCCCGCCAGGGAACTAGAAGAAATTCTCAGCCAGTAAGCTCTCGACGACTGGTCCCACCCGCTGGTATAGGAGACTTGGCGGTCAGTTCTCACTACCAGTTGCGTGCCGTTGCTGGCTAAATCGATCGACATAACTCTTGCTAAGGCCGATCGCTCTGGTCTTCCAACAGCTACGGGCTGGGAGCCGCTGAGGATTGGCGCAATCGTACCCCCCGGCGACAGCACAACGGAGCCGGAATTGTTCACAGACGCGCGCCACTGAGCATTAGAACCCTTCAGCCGCAAAGTCACGCGGGTAACGGGCGGGTCTGTTGGCAGTTGCCGGACTTCAACCCTCTCGACACCGAGCTTGCCGTTAGTTTGAGGCTGCTGGCCGCCCGCGCCCGGAGCTAAAGTAGCTCCTTCAATATCGAGGGTAGCGATGTCTCCGGCGCGACTTTGTTCAAAATTAATTTGGGGGCGGCCGCCGGCAGTGCGGACTAAAAAACCGTCGGCTGTCAGTTGAACGTTCTGAACAACGGTTGCTTCTGCCGACTGGGGTTCACCTGCTGAAGGTTCAACCGATAACCTTTCTCCCCCTGGTTCTGAAATCGGATTTGGAACTCCCGCGCGCGTCGGTGCGGGTAAATCCACTGTCCACTCGCTGGGAGAAATCCCCCGGAATTTTACTTGCTGGGGGTCTAGAGTAAACCCGTCTCTGAGTTCGACTACAATTCTGGTTGTGTCGCTGTCAAACTGTCCTACTCGCACCGATTCGATCGCCCCTGAGAGCTGTTTGTTGACTGAGGGGCGGCCCAGACTCGTTCCCGGCAAGTCTATTACCAAGCGCGTCGGGTTGAAAATCAGTTGAGCTTTGGGTTGCACTCCCCCGTCTGTTCTGATGTAGAGCCGGTTCTCTGAAGCATCAAACCGCCAAGATTGCAGTCGGGCTGCTTCGGCGGCTCCGGCGAGCAAAAATACACTTAAGAAACTCGGTAGTAGCCAGTGGAATTTCACGACAGTTTTTTCCTCGTTTGCGTTACTACTAAAAGCTGGAAGGGTGCTGTTTGCCCGATCGGCTTTCAGCAGTTAGCCGCCAGCCGACCGGGGGCACGGGGGCAGTCAGGTGTGGGCTAAATTGACTTTTTTATGCGTTAACAGGCTGCCAAATGCCAAAAAATGGCATTTTTTCACTTTCCCGTATACTTGGGGGCGATCGGTTATAAGCTGACTGAGAAATTGTTGGCACAAGGGCAGGTATTTATAGCAGAAGGCTGAAGTAAGAATTAAGAAGGCTGAAGGCTGAAGTAATATCAATTCCGGTTGCACCGTCAGGTGATTGTTGACTGTTGACTGTTGACTGTTGACTGTTGACGGGCGGGTCGAAAAACTGAATGGTTGAGAGTTAACTGTTGACTCGATTTTATGATTCCGATGCAGCCGCAAAAGATATAAGAAGTAATAAAACCAATGCTTTGAGCAATTAATAACGTCCTTGTCGGGTGGTTGCTATATTTTTTTGAGCGGAGAACTAGGTATTTTTTGAGTTGAGAAGGTACAAGTTAGAACTTAGAATTTTACCGTCTTTCAACAAAGCGCTTTCATTGCTCTTTCATCGAAAGCGCATCTTGTTAGGTCAAGGGTAATAACCCGCTTGACAGTTGCGTTTTCTAACTTTTCATAGACTACCTCGACAACTTAACAACCTACGCCGATCGCAATCCGGATTACCCTGATATAAGTAACTTTTGAAAGCAGCTAAATGTTACTCCCAGACCAACTTGCCTATTTTTTCTGACAAGGGTTTTTGCTAACAGCTTGACAGTGAAGTACGACTGCATAGAACCGCTGTTCTTTTTTTTCTGGGATTTTTATAGTCGCTTGGGAGGGCAATGTTTTGCCGCCAACACTCTTCGATGGTGGACGAGAAACAGCCAGAGCATTGTTCGATTGACGGAGGAAAAAGTGTTGAAGGTAGATATAGCGATCGCACTTGTGATTTTTGGACAGTAGAAACAGTCGATCGGCTTCTCGATAAAACCTGTGATTTGGTTTGATGACCTGCCTTTCGACGAACTGCATAAGGTGTATATAATACTACCAGTTAGAGAAGATACACGATCTGGGCGATTGTGTCAATGCCTGAGTTTCTGAAAAAAGCAACCGCCAACAAAAGTATATCGATCGACTCGCAGAAAGACGGAGACTTGCTTTCCCATAAGAGTTACCCCCAGCCTAAAAAGTTGTTGAGGTTAGTTCAAAAATTATGTAAAACCATACCACCGGGCGCGATCGAGTTCTAACAAGTTAATTTTCGATCCGGATCGATGCCTGCAAGTTATCAGCGCTGCAACGATCGACCGCCCGCAGCCGCAAAGTTCCGGCCCATCCAGTCCAAAATTGCTTGATTTACTTGTTCCGGGCATTCATCCTGGGGACAGTGGCCGGCATTGTCCAATTCAACTAGCTCTAGATGACTGGGATTGCATTCGACAAATTGGTGGGGCCGGGCGAACCGAGGGGGAATCATCCGGTCTTGTTTGCCCCAAATTAACAGCATCGGGATTGTTAAATTTTGCAGCACAGTCTTGACACCGGGGCCGCACTGTGCGCTGCCGACAGCTTTAAACAAAGCACAGAAGGCGCGGGCGGCTCCGCGATCGCCGGCTGGCCCTGCTAGAATTTCAACTAATTCGTCGCTAACAGCTCCGGGGTTGGCGTAGGCAAAGGCAACCCAGCGACGGACGATGGCAGGCTTGCGGGCGATCGAAAACAAAGGCCTGAGTACGATCGGAGAAACAAATAAATTTTCCATAGATTCGATCGCCGGTAACAGCCATCCGGGCACGGCCTCGGCTCGCACAGATGGGTCTGGGAGGCTAATCATCACCGTGCCGGCCACCATGTCCGGGTGAGCCCAGGCCGCCGCCAAACAAATCAGGGAACCGATCGAATTTCCTGCCAATATGACCGGCTCACAGATAAAAGTCCGCCAAAAATCATAAACTTGATCGACCCACAAAGACACGCCGTAGTTGACAGGAGCTTTTTGGGAAGCGCCAAAACCCAACAAATCCAAGGCGTAAACCGTGTGATTTTCGGCGAGCGGGGCGAGATTTTGTCGCCAGTGACCGATCGAAGCTCCAAACCCGTGCAGTAAAATAATCGGTGTTCTCGATGCGGCGGAAGCCTTTGGTTCGGCTGCAGAGTCTTGAAATTCGATCGCCCCTGGATTTGGCCCCAAAGCCGGCCGCAAATAAGTGTACCGAGTTTGCCAACCCCGCCACACCCAGTCTCGTTGAGTACCCACCCGTTGGTGCCACTGTAGAAAATTTGTCAATTTTGCCTCGGCTCGCAACATAAATTTACACTTGGTTAATACCTATTCTACAAGGCAAATCAGGCGGCTTCGGGACTGGCCGGACGGGTGTGGCGGGGTAAGAAAAGCCGTTTTACCCGATATTTAACGATTTACCGCGATTTTTTGACCGTTTGGCGATCGGTCTGGCATCGGGGCGGGCGCTCTTGTGTGAAGTTAAAATAAAACTAGGCAGAAACTCAGCCAGACTGAGTAGAATAGCAAGTATTGTAAGACTTCATTTACGATCTTTAAAATATGCCCCAACGATGAAGCTGAGGGCAGACAGGGCGCGGTAGTACGTCCGGTGAGGGTAACAACTTGCCAAATAGCTCGATCGGAAAAAGTGAAATATTGACCGATCAAGCCTGTAACTATCAAGAAACTTCACTATTAAACTACTGCTTGTAAAAACATTCATGCCTGTGATTGAAAGAAGACAAAATCGCAACCTACCCCAGATCAACGAAAACATTCGATACCCCACAATCCGGGTGATCGATACCGACGGCGGGCAACTAGGGATACTGACACCCGCAGAAGCGCTGCGCCTGGCAGAAGAAAAAGAACTCGACCTGGTACTTGTCAGCGACAAAGCTGACCCGCCCGTATGTCGCGTCATGGACTACGGGAAGTACAAATTCGAGCAGGAAAAGAAAGCGCGAGAAGCCAAGCGGAAGCAGCACACTGCCGACGTGAAGGAAGTGAAGATGCGCTACAAAATTGAAGAACACGACTACCAAGTGCGCCTCAAACTAGCAGACCGCTTTATCAAAGCTGGGGACAAAGTAAAAGCCACGATCATGTTCAGAGGTCGGGAAATCCAACACAGCAACCTAGCAGAGGACTTGCTCAAACGCATGGCCACAGATTTGCAGGAAATCGCAGAAGTGCAGCAAGCCCCGAAAAAAGAAGGACGCAGCATGATGATGCTGCTGTCGCCGAAAAAATAGCAACAGCGAGAGGGTCATCCGTAGACCTCTCCAATAATTATTGTGGAGCAGGCATCCAGCCTGCTTTTCACAGGCTTTTTAGGAGAAGTCCAGTCATCAGTCAATACCAATAGACTGGTGACGGCGGACCGATCGCCGGACCCGAAAACCGATAAGCTGTTGTCCGTTAAAATTGTGTATGGTGATTGAGGGTCAGAGGGGGAGAAGGGGAGACGATTTGAGACCGTCATCGAAATATATAATTTAAATACCGCAAGAACTGACAAGTTTTCGACTGTTGCGGTGGAAGACCAAAACAAAAATGTTAGACTCCAGTTCCCGGTCTCAGATTCCATGCAGCAAGCAATACCAAATTCATAAAATAGCGCTACATATCTACCCCCCCCCAACCCCCCCTTATAAAGGGGGGGAGTCAAACTTTCGGTAGTAGCATAACTTTATGAAATTGGTATAAATCTAAAATCTAAAATCTAAAATCTAAAATCGGAATATTAACGCACCAGAAGCATGGAAAATTTTCAAATCGGCGCGATCGCCGGAGCAAGACAAGGAGTGCTGCGATCGCTCAACCTGCGATCGGAAGAATTAGAGCGAACCTTACTGATGTTCCTCGTCTACACTCTAACCTCCGTCGGGCTGATCTGGCTGGAACTGAGCACGGTAGGTTTATTTTTAGACGAATTCGGTGCAGACAAAATGCCCTATATCTATATAGCCAGCGCCTTTATCGGTTCTGGTTTGGGATTTGTCTACTCGTGGATGCAAAAAATCCTGCCGCTGAGGCGCACCGTCGTAGTTGTGATGGCAATGATGTCGGTACCGCTATTTTTGTTTCGATTCGGCATCGGCTACGAAAATACTAAAATAGCTGGCATCAGCATCGCTTTTATTACTATTTTTTTGATGTGGCTGTGGGTAGAAGCTTGCTATGTCCTCAACGACCTCAATACTTCTATAACTTCCAATCAACTTTTTAACATTCGAGAAATCAAGCGCACCTATCCGCTAGTCAGCAGCGGCTATCTAGTAGCTGGAGTAGTCAGCGGATTTTCTCTGCCAGTCTTGCTCTACGTAGTCAAACTCAAAAACGTTACCCTAATATCCGGGTTGATGGTGGCGGCAGGCTCGTTGCTGCTGTACTACCTCACGGAAAAATATAGCCAAGCATTCCCGGAAACTGCTCGGTGGACAGATGACGACGACGAAGACGACCAACAAGAATTTACCGCCCGCAAAGTTACTGGGCCTCTGCAAAAATACGCGATACCTCTAGTCAGTTTCTTCGTGCTGGCAGAAGTCGTCTACGTGCTGGTAGATTTTCAATTCTATAGCCAGTTAGAATACCAAAACCCGGGGGACGGAGCGAGCGGAGCTAGTTGGATTGCTAGCTTCCTGGGCATTTACGAAGGTATACAAGGTCTGTTTCAAGTGGCGACTCAGTGGTTTGCTTCCAGCCGCTTGGTAGAACGAATCGGTGTATTCGTGACGGCGATGATTTTGCCGGCGGGTATCGCTATTCTGGGGGTGCTGACTTTAGGAGCATCCCTCGGTCAGCTAGTATCTGTGTTTATCGGGCTAATATTGCTGAGATTTTTAGACGAACTGCTTCACTACACGCTTTTGGAAACTGTTAGCCCGGTGTTATTTCAACCGATTCCCGACAATATTCGATCGGGCATTCAAACGCTGGTCAACGGTGTAGGCGAACCTTTGTCCACCGGAGTTACAGGAGTAGTTATCCTAGGGATGCTGTGGGTGACACAGAAGATACTCCCCCAGCAAGACGAAAGCGCATTTCACGACCAGCAAAGCTTGATATTTATTGGTGCGATCGTAGTGTTGGCGCTGGTATGGGTGTTTGTGGTGTGGCTGATCCGCTCTCAATACGTCGGCCTGTTGGTCAAAAGTGCCGAACGCGGCCGCTTGGGCGTCACAGACGTTGACCTCAAAGCTCTCAAGCGTGCCGTGGTGGAAACTCTAGAACAGCCGGGGGGCGAAGATGAAAAGCGCTCTTGTATAGAACTGCTGACGCAAATTGACCCCAAAAATGTCGGAGAAGTTCTCGCACCTATCCTGGATTCGCTTTCCCCAGTTTTGCAGTGCCAGAGCTTGGAAACAATGCTGCAACACCCGAACCCCGCATATTTAGAAGATGTCCGCGCACTTTCAAAGCAATCTTTGCCTCCGGAGGTGCTGGCCTTGGCTTTGCGCTACATCTGGCTGACGGAAGCTGAACCGAATATCGACAACTTGCGGCCTTATTTGCAGCAGAATGTCGATCCTGTGGTGCGGGGTACGGCGGCTGCTTTAATTATGAGAAGGGGCGATCGCCAGCAAAAAGCAGAGGCTACTAACACGCTGCGCCAAATGCTGACACACAAGCTCGAACGAGAACGGGTGATGGGGACGCGGGCTTTGGGAGAGGCTGATTATTTGCAAGGACTGCGGCTGTACATCCCCAATCTGTTGCAAGATGAATCTCTGCGAGTGCGCCGCGCTCTGTTAGACGTGATTTCTTCTACTCATTCGGAAGAATACTATCCTTCGCTGCTGCGGGGACTAGGTTACAAATCGACTAGGGAAGCGGCTTTGCAGGCTATAGTCAAACTTCACAACGATGCTATTCCTTTGCTCGTGTATTTGGCTGAGGACATCCACAAGCCGGATTTGGTCAGGTTGCAAGCTTGGACGGCTCTGGGTCAAATTGGGACTGTTGAGGCGATCGACATTTTGGTCAGCAATTTGATGACGGCTTGGGGAACTACGAGGCGCAACATCCTCCGCATCCTGTTGAAAATGCCCTCGGAAGCCGGGATAGAAGGGGTTCTAGACCGGATCGGCCGCAGCGGCTTGGAAACTCTCATCGAACAGGAGTTAATGTTTATCGGTCAAATTTATGCAGGTCTGGTAGATTTGTCTGAGGTCACAACCTACGGCAATTTTGCCGCTGGAAATACCAACAGCGCCATACCTGAGAACGATACGGCTCAACTTTTGCAGCGGGCTCTGGCGGGGTTGGAAGCTGATGCTAAGGATCGGTGTTTTTTGTTGATGAAGTTTCTTTATCCGCCGGATACGGTACAAGCTGCTGCTTTCAATATCTCTTCGGGCCAACCTTCTATGGTGGCTAGGGGATTGGAAATTCTTGACAATACTGTGGATATAGTTAGGAAGCGAGCGCTGATCAATTTGTTGGATCAGAATTCGGAAAGAGAAAAGTTGACCAATCTCTCTGAATTGATGGTTTACAAACCTCTAGCCCCCAGCGATCGTTTGCGCCGCTTGCTAGAATTGCGCCACTTCCTTTCGGATTGGGCCTTGGCTTGCTGCTTTCACTTGGCGAAGGACGCGCGCTGGAGTCTTACGGCTCAACAAACTCTCGTGTGTCTGCAACACCCGACGGGTTTTGTTCGCGAAGCAGTGTTAGCTTATTTGAAAATAGCTTCGCCGCGAGCTTTGCTCGAATTGTTGCCCAGGCTGCAAAATGACCCGGATACTTTGGTATCCGCTCAAGTTGAAGAGATGATGGCAGAGTTGGGTGTTGGGGGGAAAAGGTAACATTAGTCATCAGTCATTAGTCATCAGTCATTAGTCATTAGTCATCAGTCATTAGTCATCAGTCATTAGTCATCAGTCATCAGTCATCAGTCATTAGTTATTTGCTAGGAGGAATTCCCCATTCCCCATTCCCCATTCCCCATTCCCCATTCCCCATTCCCAATGCCCAATTCCTTTGTTTAAGTTTAAATCAATCACTGCATCGCATTATGCTAACTAGCGTCGAACGCCTATTGTTTGTCAGGGAAGTTCCGATTTTTAAGGAACTGCGGGATGATTTTCTCGTGCGCCTAGCATCGGTAATGGATGAACTTTCGTTCCCGGCCAAACACAGGATTTTTACGGAAGGACAAGAAGGTCGATCGCTCTATATTTTGGTGTCGGGAACGGTACGGGTGCATATAGGCGATCGCGATTTGGCACAGTTGAAAGCGGGGGCCTGTTTCGGGGAAATGTCGCTGTTTGATGCGGAACCTCGATCGGCTTCTATTTCTACTCTGGAACAATCGGAGTGTTTGATGCTGACTCAAATGCAGCTTTATGATGCGATCGATGAAACGCCGGGAATTGCTGTTAATATTATTCGCTTGCTGTCGCGCCGGATTCGCGAGTTGAATATCAAGTTGAATGCAAAAGAGGTGATTGTGCCGCCGGCAGATACTGCTAGAGTTGCTGAAATTCGGTAAAAGTTGGGAATTGGGAATTGGGAATTGGGAATTGGGAATTGGGAATTGGGACTTATATCGTGTCAGGTCAATTATCCGGTATCAAGGTTTGTAGCGAGGAATTTAGTCCTTCAAAAATCTGAGGACTAAATTCCTCACTACCAACCAATCTTATTGGGGTAGATAGGACATCATATTATATCATTTCCGGTAACACCGTCAACTTTAATTTAGTATTCCGATGAAGAGAGGATTTGATATTACGCACAACTTTTAAATGCAGGGTGCTTGGGTTGCACTTCACAACTACTGGTTTAGTGAGTTATGAAATAATTAATAAAAAACCAGGTTTATTGAAAAAACCTGGTTGTTTAAATCGATGTTGAAGCGCGATTGGCTGTCTAAAATATTCGGAAAATAAAAGGGTAGCGGTAAGGTTGGTTGGGATTTTCCAAAACGTGGAGGATGGCCATTATTGTCAGTCCCCAGTGCAGTACGAAACCGATTAAGCCAGCCAAACCCAATGTCAAAAAAGATAGCGGCACCAGAATCAGAGCGCAGGCCCATACATTCAGGTGAAAATTGATGGCTTCTGTGGCGTTTTCTTTGACAACGGGGTCATCTGATACTAACAATACTGCGATCGGCGCTCCGATCGACAATCCTAACGTACTGAAAAAAATTGCCCCGTGACACACGAGTGATAGCAGCTTGCGCTTGTCGGAGTCGTACATATTACTTGTATTTCCTTGACTTTACTGATAATTTTACCTTCTATAGCAACTCTAGCACAGGCTATAATGGCGATCGGGTGATGATTCCCCTACTTACTTTGTGATGACAACTGAACTCGAAACTGAACTGCTAACTGCCGTCGAGCACCGGCGCAACTTTGCTATTATCTCGCACCCAGACGCGGGAAAAACTACTTTGACAGAAAAGCTGCTGCTTTACGGAGGTGCAATTCACGAAGCAGGTTCTGTGAAAGCGCGGCGGGCTCAGCGACACGCTACCTCTGACTGGATGGCGATGGAACAGCAGCGGGGAATTTCGATTACTTCAACTGTTTTGCAGTTTGAGTATAAAAAATATCACATTAATCTGCTCGATACTCCGGGACACCAAGATTTTAGCGAAGATACTTATCGAACTCTGGCGGCGGCTGACAATGCGGTGATGCTGGAGGATGCTGCTAAGGGTTTGGAACCGCAAACTCGGAAGTTATTTGAAGTTTGTAAATTGCGTAGTTTGCCTATTTTTACTTTCTTTAATAAGCTCGATCGCCCCAGCAGAGATCCTTTGGATTTGTTGGACGAAATTGAGAAAGAATTGGGCTTGCAGACTTATCCGGTGAATTGGCCGATCGGTACCGGCGATCGCTTTAAAGGTGTTTTCGACCGCAGGGGGCGCAAAATTCACTTGTTCGAGCGGACTCAACACGGTTCTCGCGCTGCTGTTGATACCGTCATCGAATTGGGCGATCCGCGCATTGAGGATTTGTTGGAACAAGACCTTTACTATCAGCTCAAAGAAGAGTTGGAACTGCTGGATGAGTTGGGAACTGAACTGGATTTAGATTTAGTTCGGGCTGGGAAAATGACTCCGGTTTTCTTTGGCAGCGCGATGAGCAATTTTGGGGTAGAACTGTTTTTAGATGCGTTTTTAGATTACGCTATGAAGCCGATCGCCCGCAAGAGCAGCGCCGGAGATTTGCCGCCAACTTACGAAGATTTTACCGGGTTTGTGTTTAAATTGCAAGCGAATATGGACCCCAGACACCGCGATCGGGTGGCGTTTATTCGGGTTTGTACGGGCAAGTTTGAAAAGGACATGAACGTGACTCACGCTCGGACTGGTAAAACGGTGCGTTTGTCAAGGCCTCAAAAGTTATTTGCTCAGGATCGGGAGTCGATCGAAGTTGCGTATCCCGGCGATGTGATCGGTTTGAACAATCCGGGGGTTTTTGCGATCGGCGATACTATTTACACCGGGCAAAAACTGGAATATGAAGGAATTCCCTGTTTTTCGCCGGAACTTTTTGCTTATTTGAGAAATCCAAATCCTTCTAAGTTTAAGCAGTTCCGCAAAGGCGTTTCTGAGTTGCAGGAAGAGGGCGCTGTGCAAATTATGTATTCGGTTGATGAGTCGAAACGGGAACCGATTTTGGCGGCTGTCGGACAGTTGCAATTTGAGGTGGTGCAGTTCCGAATGCAGTCGGAATACAATGTAGAAACCGCGATCGAGATGTTGCCTTACAGTGTAGCCCGCTGGGTTGACGGCGGTTGGGATGCGCTGGCAAAAGTTGGACGGCTGTTTAATACGGTGACGGTGAAGGATAGTTGGGGAAGGCCGGTTTTGCTGTTTAGAAATGACTGGAATTGCCGTCAGGTGGAAGGGGAACACCCTGTTTTGAAGTTAAATGCGATCGCCCCTGTGGTTTCCGGTTTGGAAAAGAGCGAAGATTGAGGGGGATAATTGGTTTGTAGGGAAACGGCATTGTCGTTTCCTCGAAAAAATCGGGATTTTTATTAACAAAAAACCGTGATTAGCACAGCCAAAGGACACAACGCCGTGTTGTGTCCCTACAAATGATATTTATTGTAGGATTTGTAGGGAAACGGCACTGCCGTGTCCTCGCAAAAATCGGGGGGCGTTTTTTTGAAGGGCTATAGCTGAGAGATTTGAAATTAATCAAGGCCTTACAGTTGGGGGATTAACAGCAGTAATTTCTGAATAACGAGCAAAGTCAGTAATGTTAAAAGTTAGGATATGGGTTAAACCATGAACAAGCATAGCAGCAACTAGCCGCGCATCATGAACGTTGACACCTATAACCTTATATGTTATGACCAGCCGCTCCCATTCTTGATAAATTGCTTCGGTATCCAACAACAGAGGAAAAAGTTGTTTTAAGCGATTAATTTCTGCCTCTGCTTCTGTTGCAGTTCGTCCTAATCCATTTCTTTGGATCGGGCGCGTGCAGACGTTCCAAAACTCTATCAAATTTTGGGGTACGATATAAAGTTGTTCTCCGCGATCGCGCAGAGTAATCACGGCATTGACGGCATCAGAATTCATGGGGTGTGCTGTATCGACGCTACGCAGAAGTATGTTTGTATCTACGAGGAATGGCATTTAACCTCTGTCTCCATAAATGCTCTCTCGGCTAATAGCTTCATCTGAAAGAATCGGGAGATTTAGGGTACGATGACTGTCAACCCATTCCTGAAATGCTATTGACCATTCTGTTGGGGTAGCTGTTTGGTAAAAGGGAGGTTGTTGAGGTTCTATTAGCCGTTTGAGCATCGCATCTAGTAATGGTTTAATCTGAGCTGGCGTGCGGCTGGTGATTTTGGCCAAAACCTGAGTAATAGTCTGTATGTCTTGTTGGTGAGTTTGCTGAAGATTGTGCAGCATAATTATCCTGGGGATCTCTTAGTCTAGTTATAACGCTAAATCCTCAGCCCGATCGCCCAAAACCTCCCAATCGGGCTCTTCAATCCAAAATCCAAAATCTAAAATCCCAAATCGATTGACGGCGGCCCCCATTTGCGGCTACGCTTTGAAGTGAGAGGTTGCAGGACAAGCAGCCCGCGTCGCCCAAAAATCTAGTTACGCTGCCCAAAGCTGCTACTAACAGCAATGGACAGCTCACCGCCAAACTGGGATCAGCAGTCTGGAGGCTCCGAGAATCTTAACACTCTCTGTAGCCACCTTGCTTTGCGTTGCTGTGCGGGGTGGCTGGGTTTTTGGGTTTTTCTAGAAAACCCAAAACCAGGAGAACAGAATATGACTGAAGAATTCGTGCCCGACGATGACAAATCCGTTAGCGCATCCCTCGGCTCAAATGACGAACCAGCAGCAGCATCGGAACAGGAAATTGTGTGTGTAACGGTGACAGGTTCGCGCAAGGGTGTCAGGGAAACCATACTCACTTTGTACCGGCTGGGATTTGCGGAAGTGGGCGATTGGAGTCCCCTACAGCCGGCGGCGAATCCGAAGCAAGTGATGAGCGTGCTGATTCGTCGAAAGCTGGCTGATGGTAAATCGTCGAGAAAATCTGGACGGTAAGCCGCAAGGTTAAGTCCTTTTTAGGGCTTACGCATGGGGGCTAGAAACCGGGTTTTTCCCTTGAATACTTGGTTGTGATGCGTAGATGCGGCCAAAAACCCGGTTTCTTTGAGGGCTGACGCGCGGGTGGCCAGAAACCGGGTTTTTACGAGAATTCTTCGTTTTGATGCGTAGATTCGGCTAAAAACCCGGTTTGTTTGATCGGATTTGAAGTTGATTGCGTGTTCAAAGGGAAAACAGAATTTCCCAACTATCTCGAAGAAAAGGAGGAAAACTAATGCAAAAATACATTGTTTTTCAAGCTGAGTCAGGTGAAGATGAAGGTTGGAGACAGAGAAAACTCCAACACAGCCAAGCTCTAACTTTTATCATTGCAGAAAACTGGGATTCTTCTCAGGAACCGATTCCTGAACCGGGATATCGCCCTGTAGAATTTGTGCGAGTGGAGTCAGAACACGATCCAAAAGAACACGCACACAATACTCATTATCGGGTGAGTGATTGGGAAGTTGTGCGGGTACAAACATACACGCCTGATATCCCAACTCCGATGAGCGATTATGATGTAATTGTGATGTGTTACTGTCGGTACAACCCGATCGATGCTCCTCTGAAATCGATGCCGCAACGACAGGTATCGATCGATTCTTTTGGCGGCGATGAGGTGGCTTACAAGCAATACTTAGAATCGGAGAAGAGCAAGAATTATGCGCCGTCAACTTAAGCGTCAAGGACTTGACAAATCGCGCTTGTATCTAAGTTTAGATCCCCCTAAATCCCCCTTAAAAAGGGGGACTTTGAATGCTCTTTCTTGTCCCCCCCTTATTAAGGGGGGTTAGGGGGGATCGACTTAGGTATTTCTCCACCAAACGTTCTTCTAACATGGCTGCAACTTCGGCATCTGTTTGAGGTGGAAGATCAGTTTTTGCTAGCCCTCTGAGTCGCTTGGCAGCACCTTTGCGATCGCGCTGCAATTTGAGTTTAATTTCAGTATCTGTTGCGGGTGGTGCATCAGTTTTTGGTAGCCCCGTCATGGGTTCGAGGAAGTTATCTGGTAGGGATTGTGGGGGTCTGAGTTCCCGTCTGATGGACTCAAAAATCGCATTGACTAGAGCTAATCTGTCGGTAACTGATAGTTTGTGCGCTTCTCGGCTTAAGGGCAGCCAAGCTATTTGGGGTATTTGGGATTCGTTCATATTTTTTATATTTTAATATTTTGATATTTTATAAGGCTATTGTAGCAAATTTAGGACTTACGCATAGGGCTAGAAACCGGGTTTTTCCCTTGAATACTTGGTTGTGCTTCGTAAATTTGGGAAAAAACCCGGTTTATTTGTCGGAGTGCGTTCAGGACTGCGCGGGTGGCCAGAAACCGGGTTTTTATGTGGGGCCAGTAGTTTGTGTGACGACTCGTTATCCTTATTGTGTGTTGAATTTGGAGTGATTAGTCTGCCAGACTGATGTGTGGCGCTAGACAAACGAAGTCCGCACAGGCGGACTTTCTGTTTTTAAGTCTTGGATGAGGTACGGGAAGTGCGATCGCCCTTTGATGCACTATTCGTGTGGTTGTGATAGAATGCAAGTAAACCTACTTTCATTACTACAAGTCAGCCAAGTGCTGAGAGGTTCAATGGTGTCAGGAACCTCAGCCTAAAGGCGTGAGGCTTGAAAGAGAAATCTCAAAGCCGTCCTGACCAGCCTAAGTCTTAACTGACTACGTTTTTTGAGTCACGACACCCTGTGGATGCGAAGCTAGTCCCT
>NZ_JBARVX010000385.1:0-2166 GCF_049646505.1 Microcoleus sp. | reverse complement strand
ACAAATAACAAATAACAAATAACAAATAACAAATAACAAATAACAAATAACAAATAACAAATAACAAATAACAAATAACAAATAACAAATAACAAATAACAAATAACAAATGACTTCTTAAGCAATAGCATCCGCACCCACAAGAGTCTCGAATTGCGCCAACAGCGTTCCATCAGCATTGTTAGCAAC
Organism: Microcoleus sp.; assembly: GCF_049646505.1. Classification (GTDB taxonomy): domain Bacteria; phylum Cyanobacteriota; class Cyanobacteriia; order Cyanobacteriales; family Microcoleaceae; genus Microcoleus. Next base: position 1,977 of record NZ_JBARVX010000385.1, on the reverse strand, counting down.
TCCAAAAATTTTAGGTAACTGATTTGTTTCAACCAGAACTTGTCTCACTTCTGCGTTAGATATATCAGCTATATTTTTTTTATTTAGAATAGCATTAATCGCAGCGATACCGACACCTTGACCAACTGCGGCGTTGAATTCAACAATTCTGCCGACAGAACAGGCAAACCCTTCAAATCCAGAACACGGACTGACAACTGCCAGGTTAGGAATGTTTTTCATTAATGCGTGGCGGATGCCAATATTGAAGGTAGGCTGTTTAAAACTCAGACTTTTAAACCACCCTAAACTGTTTGCTTTTTCCCCCATACCGGGGATGCCTCCGCGTACATCAAAATGATAGCTAAATGTTGCCAGTGCTTGATTAGCCGGTACGCCGCCTAGCAGCATTTGTGCGCCAGTCAAAGGTTCTACAACTCCCGTCACGTTTCCTGCGTGTCTGATATAAAGTTCTGAGGCAGAAGTAACAGAAGTAGCCCCCAAACTCCTCAGCCAAGTTGCTACAAATAACATTTCTTTTTGCATATTTGCCGTCGGTTTGCTCCCGCTTCTGGCTAAGGCTTCTGCTTCGCTGCTGGTGACTGCAAATAATAGCGCGTTCCACGAAAGTCTTTGATTGGGAAGTATTGCGATATTTCCCTCGTCTAAAATTACGCCGGTTTCAGGAAAAGATAGCTTTGTTCCTCTAAAGGAGTGGTAAGCTACAGACAGCGCGGGCGATCGCACGTCGATGTAATCGTTGCCAGCCCACAGAGTTTTGAGATTTCCTCTGGTGTCGAGCATTTCCTGTCGGAGTTCTTCTGCTAGTTTGACATCCTTCCGGGCCGCGTACAGCAAAAATTTTTGACTCTCAGAATCGGCGAGGTTTGTGAAGCGTTTTAGATAAATGTAATCGAGTTCTTTCAGTCTTCTGGCACTGAGTCCTTGGGTTTCAAAAGTTAGGGTGACGGGAAGTTCGGAGTTGGGCAGACCAAAGGTTTCAAATCCCTTTAGCTTTTTCGCGCCGGCAGCTTGAGCTAATTCGCCATTGACAGTGGCATCAATAAATTGCTTTCCTGCATAAACTATGCCTTTAGATGTGGTGATGCTGGCAATTCTTTGGCGCTCTTTATTGACTGATTGAATTTCTACTTTGCTGAGGGTGTCCACCCCGGCTTGTAACAGCATTTCTTTCAGCGCTGCGCTGGCTTTGCGGGGGTCAAGCGCGATCGCGCTGACACCGGATTTTTGCAGGAACTCTTGATAAATTGTCGCCGGTGAACCAAAGGTATCTAACTTTAAAGATTGTCGCAGTTCTCGATCGATCTGACTTCTATCTAAATAAGCCAAACCGCCTCTGACTAAATGCCCGCCAATTCCTTCTTGCAAGTTTGCTTTCGACATCAGCAAAACTCGCGGATAACGCTTTGTCCGGCGGCGGTATTCTCGGGCTGCTGAGATAACGGCTAGAACTCCCGGAACTTCGTCACCAAAGCCGATGACATCGTAAAAACGCAGATCCATAACCATTATTTAACAACCTATCCTAATTTTCATTGTTTTGAACTGCCTTTCAAGGTTTGCTATCAAACTATCTGTCTGTTCCAAATAAGTCCGCATCTTTCCTAATTTTTTTGATAAATATTCATACATTCCCGGACGCAGAAACCGGGTTTTTCTCGAAAATTATCGGTTGGGGGCGATCGGATCGGGCGTGGAAAAATCAGATGGGCGATCGCCCGCAGAGTGCCTCTGTGTCGCACTCTTGACAGCAATCAGCTTATATTATCAGGATCTATCCCCAACTCTCGCAATCGTTCAGCTAGTCGATCGGCGCGCTGCGATTCCTGTTGTGCGCGCTGCGCCGATTGTTTCACCTGTTCTTCTGGAGTAAAATAACGTTTTCCATCAGCATCGTACCAATACAACCACTCCCTTGTCACCCCAGAATAATTGCCCCTTTCACAGCCAATTCCCAAACCTATCTCTGGCATCCAA
>NZ_JBARVX010000384.1:0-10105 GCF_049646505.1 Microcoleus sp. | reverse complement strand
GCGTATTTTGATCGGAGGACTACTCAAGGAGTTGTGGAAGGAATTAATAACAAATTAAAGCTCATCAAAAGAAAAGCTTATGGGTTTAGAAATTTTGACAACTTTATTCTTAGGAGCTTCTTACATTAGCATTTTGCTAGTTAGTTTTACATACTAGGTTCGGTAGAACCATATATTTTTAAGATTCACCTGTTTTAAGTCACTGTAAGCTATCTTAAACGCAGTGGCAGGTAAACTCGCCACATTTATTGTTTGCCAGACATTTTAGTGCTAGTCTGTTAGCAAAATAAGAAGGGTCACGGTAGAGGACAACTTCATAATAATACACTTTAAGTTGACTATTCGCCAGAACGCGGCAGGGAAGGCGATCTGTAGCATCATTTTTGGAATCTAAGGGTGAAATAAATGAAAATAATCAAGGAAACAGCAACTGAACTAATAATTCAGACTCAAAACATATTAGATTTTTGGCTTCACAGTTGTTTATTAATGACATTTGGACTGATGTCGCTGGCTTTTGACTATCATGCAGCAACTCTAAGCTGCCAGCGGTTGCAGGAAAAACCGGGAAGTTGCCAGATTGTGCGATCGAATTTACTGGGATCGTACATCCAAGAAATTCAGCTTGATGCTTTGCAGGGAGCTAAAGTTCAAAGATGCGGCTATAGAAGCAGAGTTTTACTTTTGACTTCGGTTGGCAGTGTTCCTTTCACTGGTAACTCGACTAACTGGGGAAATCAAGACGCTGTTGCTTCTGATATCAATTTTTTTGTTAGAAACGCAAAAAATGGCTTGCTGCGCTTAAAACAAGACGATCGCTGGTTGGAATGGACGGGAGGCATATTGTTGCTGGCAGCATTGGGAGCGATCGTGTTGAGAAATAATGAAACTTACAGCTTTGATGGAACTTTAAACACCTTGACTGTTAAACAGCGGGGTTTGTTGGCGCGTAAAGCCATGCAATACTCTCTGTGCGAAATTTATGGGGTGGAAGTTGAGCGAACCAAAGATCGGGATTGTGATGTTTGGTACGAAGTCAGACTGTTGGTTTCTGGAGGATCTCGCATATCTCTGCCCCACACTATGAGTCCCCACGAGCAACTAAAAATCGCCAAAGCGATTAACAATTACCTGCACGCGCGATCGCACTATTGAACTTTTGTTGTTTGTAGGGCGCGCACTGGCACGGGTAAGCTGTTGCGGCATTTAAATTGAATGTCAAAAAAAATCCCCGTCTTGTGGGGTGTAGGGGTTTGGCTGAGAGCTCGCCCGCCCTGAACATACAGTTTAAATGTAGAACAGCTTACGATCGAAAACTTAATAACTTAAGCACCTCCTAAAGTCCTCTCTCTTTTAACTTGCCTTCCTCAAAGGAGGCAGAGCCTCCGGATCTGCATTACCAGGCAGAGCCTGGTAACGAGGAGCAAAAAGATTTTTGTGGGATGGGCTTATAGCCGGTCCTAACTATTTTTGCAAGAGGTATAATGTTATTTTTCCGGTTCTTTGAGTTTCCAACCTGGTTTGACAACTTGCCGCGATCGGGCAATTACTAAACAGTCATTCGGCACATCTTCCGTCACGACAGAACCTGCCGCTACTGTAACATCTTCTCCCAAAGTTATTGGTGCAACCAGTACGCTGTTGGCACCGATTTTAGTTCGAGATCCTATTTGAGTTTTGTGCTTGTTTTTTCCGTCGTAATTGGCGGTAATTGTCCCAGCACCGATGTTGACTTTTTCTCCCAAAGTCGCGTCGCCTAAATAAGACAAGTGAGCAACATTAGTTCGAGATCCAATTTCAGCATTTTTCAATTCTACAAAATTTCCGACGCGGCAGTTCGCTCCTATTTGCGCGTGTCCCCGCAAGTGCGCGTAGGGGCCGATTCGCGAATTTTCGGCGACAATACTGTCAGAAATTACTGAATAAAGCACAGTCACATTTTCGCCAATTTGACTGTTTTCAATCAAACTGCCGGGGCCGATGCGGCTTCTGGAGGCGATCGAAGTTTTTCCCCGCAAGTGAGTTTGCGGTTCAATTACCACATCCGGCTGCAACTCTACGGTATCGTCGATCGTAATGCTGTTGGGATCGAGCAGCGTCACTCCCGCCGCCATCCACTTATCCTTTACCCGCGCTTGCAAAATTTCGGAAGCTGCGGCTAAATGTTTGCGATCGTTAATTCCCAATATTTCTTGATAATCTTCCACATCCACCGCCATCACGGGAGACAGGCTGCTTACCGTATCAGTTAGGTAATATTCTTTTTGGTCGTTGTCTGCTTTCAAATCCGGCAAAATCTTCTCTAAATCCGGCCAGTGAAAGCAGTAAACACCTGCATTAATTCGGTGGTTTTGCTTTTGAGCTTGTGTGCAGTCGCGGTCTTCGACAATTTGCTGCACAAAGTTTTGACTGTCGGTAAATACTCGCCCGTATCCTTGAGGATTCGGCAAATTAGCTGTCAATAAAGTAGCAGAGTTTTGGTGCTGTTTGTGAATTTCCATCAATTGTTTGATAGTTTCTGCCCTCAGCAAAGGTACATCGCCGTTTAATACCAGCAAATCTCCTTGAAATCCCTTTAAGTGAGGCAGCAATTGCTGGATGGCGTGACCGGTTCCCAATTGTTCGGTTTGTTCGACAAATTCTAGGGGAGGAGATTCGGGGTTGTGTGGTATTTCTTGACCTCGAAGCAGCGATTGTTTAACGAGTTCGCCTCGATAACCGACGATGACAAGCCGCCGGGAAATTTGAATTTCTTGACAGCTTTGGAGGACTCGCTCAACTAACGATCGACCGCCCAATTCGTGGAGAACTTTGGGCAAGTCAGATTTCATGCGCGTGCCGCGTCCAGCCGCTAAAATTGCTATTGCTACCATTGTGCGATCGAGTTTTTTGCTACAAAAACTTGCATATTGACTCAATGATGATATCACTCGCCGTCCGTCGGTGCTGCTGCGATCTCACAATTTTTTAATCTTAAATCTCAAATCTCGAATCCGGGCGATCGAGGTTTTTGCAACCGGATGTTGGTTTGAGACGCTGCGCTTGCGGTTTGACAAGCGAATTTCAAAGGTGGTACAAGCCCCTGGATCGATCTGTCGAATCAATCGGGAGCATCTAAAATCTCAAATCAGAAGAGCCCCATCCTCGATCCGTGGGGTAAATCTCAAATCTCAAATCGAAAAATGGAAAATCGAATGACTTGATGCGGCTGGGCTATATTGAGTTGCGGGTTGGGTATCAAATTTTTGAGGACTCAAGTCGGAACGATCGAACCTGAGTTCGGTTCGATTGTTCTGACTTGGGTGCTTCCCCAAGGGATTCCAGGGGGAGCGAGAGTGATAATTTGCATCTTAAGGCTGGGATTTGCTGGGATAGATTATACTATATTGTTGAATTTCAGTTGTGGTGTTTTCAACTCAAAAAACTATTGGTTGCTGACTTTTTGATTTTTTCTACCTTCCACCGCCACAGCGCCCGACGGTGAGGATGTCAAGAATTGCTGAAATCCTTGCCAAAGATTGCTTCCTCCTTCTTGCTTCTACCTTCTACCTTCTGCATTATCAGATGTCCAATTATTATGACAGAACTTAATTTTCAGGAACTTGCCAAGCAGGGAAATCCACAGGCGATCGCATCTTGGTTAAACAGCCAGTTGCAATCTGAAGGGATCGCAGCCTCCGCGCATCTCGACGGCGACTGTTTGAATGTCATTTTGGAAGCCGAACAAGTACCGATCGAACATATATTAGTTGATTTTGTCCGCAGCCAACTGACAGATTTGCAGCCGGATTCGATTAGCAAAGTGAAGGTTGAGGGGCGAGGAAGCGGTGAGATTGTACCTGCTTGGATTCAGGAGTTTAGTTTTGACAACAGCACTTTGGAACAGCACAGCCTTGAAGGAGAATCTGTGCCAGAGACTGCGGTTGCTAATATCGACGGCGCGATCGCCGAAGATACTCAAATTAATATTGAAGAGGAGAAATCGCCGGAATTTGCTGCATTTGAGCAGCGGTTGCGATCGACTTTTATTGTAGTCGGGCTAGTGACGGGTATGTTGGCGATCGCCGTAATGGCGTTTGTCGGTAAAATTTTGAACGAGCAGCCAGCAACTGCGGGGAATAACCCCGATGAAATAGCGAATTTACCAACTGTACCGGATACTTTTCGAGACGCAGTTAACAGCGCAGTCAAAGCAGCAGAATTAGGGCGAGTCGCAAAAACCAAGGAAGATTGGACGACAGTTGCCGATCGCTGGCAAGAAGCGGTATCGTTGATGAGAAGAGTACCGGAGTCTAGCTCCAACCATCAACTAGCTCAAACCAAAGCGATCGAGTATCAAAAATATCTGCTTTACGCTCAAGAATCCGCAGTAAATATAACTCCGCCAGAGCCTACTCCCGCCACCGCCGAAAAACCGCGTTCAGACAAAGCAACTCCTAAGAAAGCTAATTCAGTAAAAGCCGAACCGGAGAAAGAAAGTCCCCGAAAATCTAATTCGGAAAAACCGCGAGCGGAAAAAGCAACTCCTAAAAAAGCTAATTCAGAAAAAGCCGAACCGGAGAAAGCAACTCCCAAGAAAGCTAATTCAGAAAAACCAGAATCCGAGCAGCGGTAAGTGCGCGGCATTCCGCCCTAATTAGAGAAGTTTTTTGTCCAAAAATGTAGATGTTAAACACCGATTTAAACAGTTATGAATGACAACGATTTAATTGTTTCTGCTGAATGGTTGGCCGCCAATACCGAAAATCCGCAAGTTGTAATTATTGACTGTAGGTTTTCCCTCGCCGATGTCGAATTGGGACAAAAACAATATCAAGAAAGTCACATTCCCGGAGCTGGTTATTTAGATTTAAATCGGGATCTCGCGAGTGCAGTTGGTAAACATGGCGGCAGACATCCGCTGCCAAATATTGCAGAGTTAGCGGAAAAATTGAGTGCGATTGGGATTAATTCAAAAGAAACTTTAGTTGTGGCTTATGACGATTCGCGGCTGGCTTTTGCGGCTCGTTTGTGGTGGCTGCTGCGATACATGGGACACAGCAAAGTTGCTTTGTTAGATGGCGGTTTTGGCGCTTGGAAAGCGGCGGGATATCCAGTAACAAATATTTTGCCGGAATCTCGGGAGGGTAAATTTGTACCGGAATTGCAGCGGGATATGGCGGTAGAATTTGAGGCGGTAAAAGAGCGAAAGGATTTACGGGACAGGGTTTTAGTTGATTCGCGAGAGAGCGAGAGATATGAAGGTTTGCGGGAGCCGATCGACCCGATTGCAGGTCACATTCCGGGTGCTGTCAACTACCCTTGGCAAGGGGTGACGGATGAAACTGGAAAAGTGCGATCGGCCTCGGAACAAAAACAGCGGTGGACGGAATTAGGAAAAGCGGAAGAAATCATTGTTTACTGCGGTTCTGGGGTGACAGCTTGCGTAAATTTACTGTCTTTAGAAATCGCTGGAATTCCCGATGCAAAACTTTATGTCGGTAGCTGGAGTGATTGGTGTTCCTATCAGTTGTAGGGTACTTACCAAAGCATTAATTATTCGTTACCAGGCTCTGCCTGGTAATGCAGATCCAGAGGCTCTGCCTCGATGAAAGCCAAGCGAGGCAGAGCCTCTGGACATCGGTTCCCAGGCTCTGCCTGGGAACCAGTTACCAGTTACAAAGCGGACTAAAGTCCTTACTACAAACCTATATTAAGATAATCCCCTAAAAATCGAAGTAAATATAAGGCAAACCGCCTTCGGGAGCTAACAGCCAAACCGCATACAAACAAAGCGGCACCAACACCAATTTCAGCGGCCAATTTAACTCTAATTTCAAACCCCGACTCAACGCATAATTCCCCAGCATCGCCGCAGCCACAGCCGCCAAAATCCAACTCAACTGCACTCTTTCCAAACCTAAAGCTTCCACATAAACTTTATTAGCAAACTGCACGTCAGCAGTGTGTCCCCACAAATGCGAAATTGCCCATCCCGAATCTTTTAAATCGGGAAGGCGGAAGAAGATCCAACTACTAAAAACCATCGTCTGAGTCAACAGCCAAGCGATCGCCATCCCGATCGGATTTTCCCACAAAAACTCGATCTGCAACCGCTTAAACGCCACATCAGTCAGCCGGTGCACCGTCAAAGCCAAACCGTGCAAAGCCCCCCACACAATAAATCCCCAAGCCGCCCCGTGCCAAATTCCGGCAATTAACATGACGATCGACAAATTCAGACAAGTGCGCCACAAACCGACACGCGAACCCCCCAACGGAAAATACAAATAATTTCGCAGCCAATCGCCCAAAGTCATGTGCCAGCGCCGCCAAAAATCACCGATGCTGGTAGTAAAATAAGGGAAATCAAAATTTGGCGGCAAATACCAACCAAGCAGCAAAGCAGTGCCGCGCGCCATGTCAACATAGCCGCTAAAATCGAGATAAAGTTGCAGCCCGTAAGCAAAAATTGCCAGCCACAAATCCTCGCTTCCCGCCCGCTGCAAGTTGGTAAAGCTTAAATCGACATAAATTCCCAAGTTGTCAGCGAAAAGACCTTTTTTAACTGCACCGAAGGCGATCGTCCAAAGTCCTTCAGAAATGCGATCCGGTGTCGGAAACTTCTGGGATTTTAGTTGATAGATCAAGTTGTGATAGCGAGTAATCGGCCCAGAAATTAGTTTGGCAAAAAACAATTTGTAAGCAGCAAAATGCAGCAGCGAAGTGGCCGCCGGTGCGCCTCGGTACACGTCTATCAAATAAGAAATGCACTCAAAGCAAAAGAAACTCAATCCCAAGGGTGCGATGACGTGAGTTTTCACCCAGTTAGCGCTGTCGAGAGCAACTGGCAAATTCAACAAAGTGCCGATCGAACTCAGTACAAAAGGCACATACTTAAAACCCAGCAGCAGCAACACGTTCAGCGCAATTCCGATCCACAGCAACCACAAACGGCGGCGGTTCCAAGAAGCATTAGCAATCCGCCAATCCAGAGGTTCCCCAATCGCCGTCGCCAAGCAGTAATTAAACAAAACACTGACTAAAAGCAGAGGAATGTACCAAATTTGCAGCGAAGCGTAAAAAATCAGACTGCCCGCGAGCATGATAAACAGCCGCCACCACTGCAGCGGAACCGACCAGTAAGCGGCAAACAAAACTAATAGAAACAGGGCATATTGAAGGGAGATGAAAGTCATACCATTTGATATTTGAGAATTGGGGAATGGTTGATAAGCTGACGTGCCTCTAAATTTCAATAGGCAATTGAGATGCACATCAGCTTATCACGTCCGCTCTCTGAAAGCCGATCGCCCATCCTCATCAGCACCGCTGGCGACCCCGATCGCGATACAATGAATTTCGGCCAGCAAGTCTTTGGGAAAATGAAAAACACTCTTCATTATCCACCACCAAAATTTTTGCTGCAGAATCCCGCACGGGCGATCGAGAATTTGCTAGAAAAAGCGGTGTTTTCACCCCCTTAGCAGCAGACATTTCCAAAGGTTTTTCTAAATCTCCATCATACACAACCGGCAAATTGACCAAAAAAGTCGATCCCGCTCCGGGCGAACTTTCAATTTCAATACTTCCTCCCAGAAATTCAGTCATTTTCTTACACAAAGATAATCCCAATCCCGTGCCTTTCACGCCCTTCTGCAAGTGATTTTCGATTTGGACAAATTCTTCAAAAATCCGCGTTTGGTCTGCTGGCGGAATACCAACGCCCGTATCTGCCACGGAAAAAGTAACAGTTCCCCCCTCTTCCATTTGGGCAGCAACTCGCACTTCGCCGGCTTCAGTAAACTTGAGAGCATTTGAAATCAGATTTCGCAAAATTTGAGAAAGTTTTCCCTCGTCCGTTGTGAGGGTTGGAAGTTCCCGAGGCGCTTCAAAAATCAGAGTAACGGCAGAGTTTTGGGGTAGCAGGGGGCGCATCATTCCCCGCAGCACGCTGAACAAATCTTCGACTTCAAAATCAGCAACGCGAACAGTGACTTTTCCAGCTTCTACTTTGGCTAAATCTAACGAGTCGTTAACAAGTTCTGCCAGAGAAAGGGCAGATTTGTGAATAAAATTTACTTGCTTTTCTTGTTCTGGTGAAAGTTCTCCGTCGAGACGATTTAACAAAATTTCAGAAAGACTTAAAATTGCCGTTAGGGGAGTGCGAAACTCGTGGCTCATATTGGAGAGAAAGCTGGTTTTGAGTTCGCTGGCGCGCTGGAGAAATTCTGCTTTTTCGTTCAATTCGGCGTAAAGTGCCACAACTCCGCGATTGGTATCTTTTAGTTGTTGATTTAACTGTACGAGTTCTTCTTGACGCTGGCGGAGTTCGTCTAAAGTTCGCAGCAATTCTTGATTTTGTTGCTGAATTTCGGCGTAGGGATCTTCGGGAATTTGGCGCGCTAGTTTGTCAACTAATTGATTTAGTTCGATCGCGCTTAGAGCAGGCATTTGTTTAGAAAACTGCTTAATTAACTGTACAGCAGTTCCGCGATCGGGCGAAGAATCGATTTGCACGTCATCCATCAACCGTTTCGCCGCTGCTAAACCGAGTCCCGCACCGGTTTGCGATCGAAAATTGGGGCTCAAAACCGCCGATAAATCAGCAATTCCCGGCCCGCTGTCAGAAATCCGAGTCCGAAAAAATTGGCGCGATTCCCCTTCCACAATAAATTCTACTTTACCGCCGCCTGCATATTTAAAAGCATTGCGGGCAATTTCGGAAACTGCTGTCGCGATGCGAGTTTGTGCTTGGGAATCGAATCCTAGCCCCTTGGCAATTTGGCGCGCTCTTTGGCGTACTTGTACGATATCTTGCTCAAAGCGGACTTCCGTCGTCAGGATTGGGTAACTAATGCCATTTTCGATTTTCGACTTTCGATTTTCGATTGTGGAATCACTGATGACTATCATGTTTGAGTTCTCGCCTACAGTTTCATTTTTTTTTGAAAGCGGTATGTATTAAGCTGGTTGTCTTACCTTAGCTACTACAACTGTCATATCATCGCGAGTCCGTTTGAAGTCCCGGTAGAGCACCGCCGCGATTAAAGCCGGATGTCTCGCGGCCAAACCCGGATAGCGGTTGAAATCCCACTGCGCCGCCAAACCGTCGGAGTGCATGACTAGCAAGGAATGCGGCGACCAAGGATAGACAAATTCTGCTACTTTTAGCATCCGATGTCCAACAGTACCATTGTAGGAAACCATGCTGCGACTGCGGTTATCTGTGACGACTACACCAGAGATATTGCCAATTCCGGCAAAACAGACTTTTTGTTGGGTACGATCGATTTGGGCGATCGCAGCAGCCGCTCCTCTGGTATTTTTTAAAGCAGGGTGGGCCTTCTCTAAAATAGCTTTCGGCCCGAGTTTAGCACTTTCCCCAAATACCCGGACAGCTTCTTGCGAAGCTTCCTGGGCCAAAACCCCGTAGCCGAGCCCGTCAGCAACTAAAATTAGATTTTTGTCCCGATCGTTTTCTATCGCCCAGGAATCCCCGCAAATCTGCTCTCCTGCTTTCGGCAAGCTGACGGCCCCAAATTCCAAGTAATTGCTGTTTTGGGACGTTTCCAGGCGATTCTGAGTCGGTTCCAAGCGCATTAATAAAGCTGTCCCCAGTTTCGGTACAGAATGAATATCAAAAAAACTAGAAAGGCGTTTAATCGCGCCGAGTCCGGTTCCCAGAGTTCCCGCAGTCGAAAAACCGTCTCGCAGACACTGGCCGACATTTGCCATTCCCGGCCCCCGGTCTAACGATACTATTTCAATGCTATATCCTGCGTCTGTTTTTACAGTTTGCAGCAAAATCTCTCCTTCGCTGGCGTGTTTTACCGCGTTTTTTGCAGCTTCGGCGGTGACAATTGCTACTTTACCGCGATCGGTCTCGTTAAATCCCACTTCGGCCGCCAGGGCGACTGCAATTCGCCGCGCTTCTCCGACTTGACTTTCTTCTGTTACTGGTAAGGCTACGGCATTTATCATTATTTTGTAGTTTTAATCTGAAGCTAGTCAGTAGTCAGTAGTCATTAGTCAGTAGTCATTAGTCATTAGTCATTAGTCATTAGTCATTAGTCATTAGTCATTAGTCATTAGTCATTAGTCATCAATAACCTCAAAAACAGGG
>NZ_JBARVX010000383.1:0-21671 GCF_049646505.1 Microcoleus sp. | reverse complement strand
TGTCTAATATCATTAATATTTGTTGACTTACCTTGGCTGGTAATTCCTTGTATGCTTGATGATATTTCATCAAACGATTCATTTCGTTGTAATTAATATAACCCCATCCATAGACAAAACTTTGACGAATAACGTAGTTAGCCGCGTTGTATAAATTTTTGGATTTAAAGGCTAACTCGTCAATTTCAACAAAACGATTCTCTGTGGATTTAATGATGTGTCTCTCTGCTAGTTGCATTTAGACTCTCCATTTTTTAACGTTCGCAATAATTCTGGCTTGTTGACTATATGATACTACCATTGCTTACTACTGCTTACAAACTTAATGAAGTTTTATAATACGTACTTGAATGACACTGGGAGCATCAGCTTGGGTTGCGGCCAGCAGTGCGCCAAAATCTAAATCATGAGTGAATACGGCATAGTCATTTACTCGCGCCCATTCCATAATAACACGATCTGTGGCACGAGGATCGCCGACTGTAGACCAATGAAGAGACTCTATTCCGTATTTAGTAAATACGATAGTCCATTCAGGTGACAGATTCATATCAATCAAAATTTTCACGCTATTTTGAGAGGAATTTCTACTTCTTCAACTCGCCAGGCTGCATAAGCAAGCGCTTCATATATATCTGCTTCTTCCAGGTAGGGATAGGCCTGCAAAATGCTTGACGGTGAGTGTCCCGATGCCATCAGTCCGACTATCGTGCCAACAGTGACTCGCAAGCCGCGAATGCAGGGTTTTCCTCCCATTACTTCTGGATTCAGAGTGATTCTAGTTAGTTGTTTCATAATTTTAAACTACCAGGCTTTCTGGGAAACAAGAAGATTTATTTTTGGTGGAACAGGCCAGAAAGCGATTGGTGTCAACTTAAGCCATAAAACTTTTGTATCTCTCGTTTATAGCCTAGGCCAGATCCCCCTAAATCCCCCTTAAAAAGGGGGACTTTGAGAAGACTCTTGTCCCCTCCTTAAGAAGGGGGGTGCCAGGGAGATCGAGGCTTAATCGCCAAACAGCAGTCTCTCAGCAACTTTGACGTTAAGTTGACACCAATAGCCAGAAAGCCTGTTCCTAAGTCCAGCTACAAACTGTTACCTACTAGGGAGGGGATAGAGTCTTTTTTGCGAAACTGCAAACTGTTATTTTTGCAGTCGATCGCAATTGTATCTCCTTCGACAAACGCATTTTCCAGAATTTTGTTAGCCAGCGGGTTTTCCAACTCCCGCTGGATGGCGCGTTTCAAGGGACGAGCGCCGTAAACTGGGTCGTAACCGACATCTGTGATGTGGTTTTTCGCCGCATCTGACAGTTCCAAAGTAATTTTTTGCTCCGCCAACAAACGCTCGATCCGCTTGACTTGAATGGTGACGATTTGCCGCAGTTCCGTCTTGCTCAAAGTGTGGAACAAAATTGTCTCGTCAACCCGCTGAAGAAATTCGGGCCGGAAGTGCGATCGCAAAGCTGCCATCACCCGTTTTAACATTTGTTCGTACTCTTGGTCAGTCTCCCGTTCTTGAGACAATAAATCTTCATTTTCAGTTGGGTCTTTTTCGATCTTGTCTGATGTATCAACTTGCGAAGCTGATATTTCGACAGTACCGTCAGCATCAACTTTATAATCTGTCTTTTGACTTGACAAATCTTTTGTAGCCTGCTTGCGATTTCCCGATTTTTTGGCGGTTTTTTCCTTCTTGGCAAACACGTCTAAAATGTGATCGCTGCCGATATTGCTAGTCATCACAATTACGGTATTTTTAAAGTCAATCACTCGACCTTGAGAATCGGTAATTCTCCCGTCATCCAACACTTGCAGCAAAATGTTAAATATATCAGGGTGCGCCTTTTCCACTTCGTCAAACAGCACCACCGAATAAGGGCGTCTCCGCACTGCTTCGGAAAGTTGTCCCCCTTCATCGTAACCGACATATCCGGGGGGAGCTCCTACCAACCGGGAGACGTTTTGCTTCTCCATGTATTCCGACATATCGATGCGGACGATCGCATCATCGCTGTCAAACAAAAACTCAGCCAAGGCCCGCGCCAACTCAGTTTTTCCCACGCCTGTGGGGCCCATAAACAAGAAAGAGCCGATCGGTCTACCGGGATCTTTCATACCAGCTCGCGCCCGCCGGATCGCCGCAGCAACCGCCGTTACAGCCTCCTCTTGACCGATGACTTTTTTGTGCAAATGGCTTTCCAATTGCAGCAATTTTTGGCGTTCCGACTCTAACAATCGGTTGACCGGAATTCCCGTCCATTTCGCCACAATTTCGGCAATGTCACCCTCAGTAACTTTTTCCCGCAGCAGCGAAGAACCTTGAGCTTGCTGTTTCAAAAGTTCGGCTTCCTTGGCTTCGCGATCGCGCACCGCCGTCTCAAGTTTACCGTATTTCAACTGCGCGGCTTTATTCAAATCGTAAGCTCTTTCTGCTTGCTCAATTTGCACTCGCAGTTGGTCTTCTTCTGCTTTCAATTTATTGATTGCATCCAATAACTGCTTTTCACCCAGCCACTGAGAAGACAATTTTTCCTGCTTGACTTTTAAGATGTCAATCTCTGTTTTGATGCGTTCGATCCGGGGGCTGATGGTGGGGCTGGGAGAACCTTTTCCCTCGCCTTCGATCGACAATTTTTCCATTTCCAACTGCATCACCCGGCGGTCGATCCCTTCCAGTTCCACGGGTTTAGAGGTAATTTCCATTTTCAAATGGGCGGCCGCTTCATCTACGAGGTCGATCGCCTTATCCGGCAAAAAGCGATCGGAAATATACCGAAAAGACAGAGTTGCAGCAGCAACCAGCGCCGAATCGGTAATTTTTACCCCGTGGTGGCGTTCGTAGCGGTCTTTCAATCCGCGCAAAATTGAAACAGTATCTTCCACAGTCGGTTCGCCGACAAATACTTGTTGAAAGCGGCGTTCCAGTGCCGGATCTTTTTCAATATTTTTGCGGAATTCATCGAGAGTTGTAGCGCCGATGCAGCGCAATTCGCCTCTGGCCAACATCGGTTTCAACAAATTTCCAGCATCCATTCCCGAACCGGAACTGCCGCCGCCGCCAGTTCCAACAACGGTGTGCAATTCGTCAATAAATAGGACAATTTGCCCGTCGGAATCGATAACTTCTCGCAGGACAGATCGCAATCTTTCTTCAAATTCGCCTCGGAATTTTGCCCCAGCAATTAAACTGCCCATGTCGAGGCTGAATAGCTGGCGGTTTTTCAAAGATTCGGGCACGTCGCCGTTAACAATTCTCTGCGCTAAACCTTCGGCGATCGCAGTTTTTCCGACTCCGGGATCGCCAATTAATACTGGGTTGTTTTTTTGACGGCGCGAAAGAACTTGGACGACGCGGCGAATTTCTTCGTCGCGGCCGATGACTGGATCGAGTTTTCCTGCTTTGGCGGCTTCGGTCAAATCTCGGCCGTATTTGCTGAGGGCGTCGGAATTGGCTTCGCTATCTCCTTGGGCTTTAGCGCTGCGGAGGGTGGCTTTCCCCGTTTCGGAACTTTTTTCTGAGACTTTAGCGGCGGCGCGGACTGATTTGATTGCTTCTTCGAGTTTTGGTCGATCGATCGTCCCTGGGGCCGGTTTGCGATCGTAACCGGGGCGACCGGGGGGCCCATCGCCCCTAGTCAGCAATCGCCTACCAACTCGTTCATCTTCTACTAAGCCAATTAATAAATGTTCAATGGCGATAAAATTATCTTGCCAAGCCTGTTTGGCAGACTCAGCAGCATCTAACATCACGTCTAAGCCGCGACCGAGGTATAGTTGGTCAGCGTTGGTAACTTTGGGCTGTCGTTTGGCAAAAGCTTCTAACTGTTGCGCTAAGCGGGTCACATCTACTCCAGCTTGGCTGAGAATGCTGTTTCCCAAGCCAAGCTGTTCACAAATGGCGATCGCTAAATGTTCAACCTCTAGCTGCTGATTGGCAAAGCGGCGGGCTACATCCTGGGATTTGACAATCGCTTCCCAGGCTTCATCGGTAAATTTGCTAGGGTCTGTTGGCTGCACGTTGCTTCCTCGCAATCAAGGGGATTCCTGTGGTTATCCGTTAATATATCGTCTCACAACCATCATAATCTTTAAACAGGATTGTGAATCTATGAGTGCGGTTAATTCTGCTGAAGTTGCAAAATAATTGAGCTTTTGCAAAAGCTTGCAGCCCGCAATCTAGGGAGATTTTTTGTACTCTGCAGCCTCCGCGCGCGATCGAACTTATGAAAATACAGTAGTTCTCCATTCTCTCCACTACTCCAGAGACTCGCCATTCCCCTAAGTTCGTAGTGAGGATTTTAGTCCTTCATGAATGCAGAATAAAGTCCTCAATAAGAACCTTTTTATTGGTGTATTTAACATTTATAGATTGCCCTAACGTTGTTTAATATTCTGAGATGTATGCTATTTCCAACTTACCAATTCCTAGTATTTTTTCTCATTATTTTTAGCATAATTATATCCTTGAAGTCCCAAGTCGGTTTATATAAAATCGTCTTGCTAATTTCCAGTTTATTATTTTATTCATTTTGGAGTTTAGACTTTCTATTACTCCTAGTTTTAGGTACTGCCTACAATTATATCATTCTCCGGGCTGTCTGCAACGGAAAATACAAAAAACTTGCTTTAATTTCCGGCATAATTTTCAACACAGCCAACCTCGGCATCTTTAAATATTGCAACTTCTTTGTAACATCCTTGTTTGAGGTACTCAACCAACTACAAATTCCCGCCAGCATTCAAATGTTGCAAATAATCGCCCCAGTCGGCGTATCCTTCTACACATTTAGAATGATTTCCCATTTAATCGACTGCTACCAAAAGAAAATCCCCTGTCCGAAATTTGTAGACTACGCCACCTACATTACCTACTTTCCCCAAATTGCCTCCGGGCCAATATCGCGGCCTCGCGAATTTTACACCCAGCTAAACTCACCCAAAAAATACGACTATCAAATCGAAGAAGTCATAGTTTTAATTTTGTCTGGACTCTTCAAAAAATATACTTTATCGAGCTTTTTATTTAACTTCACCCAACTCCCATTCACAGTTCCCCAGCAATACAGCAGCATCGATTTAATCCTCGCGGCAATTTCCTATTCATGTTTAATTTACGTAGATTTTAGCGGCTACTCGGACTTAGCTAACGGCATCTCCTGTTTGCTAGGTTTCAAACCCATTGCCAACTTTAATATGCCATACCGATCGCTCAGCTTGCAAGAATTCTGGAAAAGGTGGCACATCAGTCTTTCCGAGTGGCTGAGAGATTACGTTTACTTTCCCTTGGGCGGCAATAAATACGGGAAGTTAAGGAAGTACGTAAATTTACTGATGACAATGGCGATCGGCGGATTTTGGCACGGCGCAGGTTTAAACTTTATTGTCTGGGGAACAATTCACGGTTTAGGATTGATTGTCAACCATTTATGCAAAGATATTCCCCAAGCTATCCACTTCAAATTAGACTATTCCTTTCCCCGACTTGCTAAATTTTGCAGTTGGCTGCTAACATTTAGCTTTGTGACTTGTAGCTGGGTATTTTTCGGCACGCCCAACTGGGAAACTGCAATGATTTTTTTTCAGGGAATTCTGAATTTTTCCGCTGCAACTTTTGTATTTAACTTTTGGCAATTGTATTTAGTAATTGCCGTAATTGGCGCGATCAACTTTTGGGGCGAGATAATTTCCCAACTCTTGCAAAAACTATTTTCCTTAAAAAATATTTTCTTGAGAGTTGTCTTAGTTTCGCTGTTCGTGTATGCTATCTTGATGTTGGGCCCAAGTACCGTCCCGCCTTTTATTTACTTTAATTTCTAAAAAAGCAAATAAATCCACCTAATTAAACGTAAAATAGGGATCGCTAAAAAGATTCCTGTATATGTCTTCTTCCTTCTGCCTTCTTCCTTCTTTTACCCTGAGCGAAGCCGAAGGGCTTTCTTCCTGATGATGTTGGACGTTCGATCGGGTGGCGACAGCACTAATAACTAATAACTAATGACTAATGACTAATGATATCGTTTCCGCTTGCATCGGAATGATTTAACCACAGAGTACGCAGAGTACACAGAGGGAGAGAATATATATCTGAATCATTCCGATGCTAACCGATTTGATATGACTAATAACTAACAACTAATAACCAATAACTAATGACTAATGACTAATGACTAATGACTAATGACTAATGACTGCTTCCTTCTTCCTTCTTCCCTCTTCCTTCTTCCTTCTTCCTTCTTCCTTCTTCCTTCTTCCTATGAAAGATCGAGAAATTTTACTGATAGTTATTTCTGTAATTCTCACCTTAATATTTTCCAACTTATCCTTATTTCTCAAAAGCTTTGCTTCAACTCCTTTCGCAACTCCCGAAATCAAACAAGCAGCGCGCCAAATAGAAATAGACAGTTTCAGGAAATCAGAACAAGATTTTTGGAGCAAAATCAAAGATATCAATTTCGATAGCATCCCCAAAAAAGCAGAAACTTCTCCAGTCCAAACCGCCACAAAATCCGCACCTCCTCCCCCAAAACCTGCAAAAAAACCAACTCCAGCCAAACCCAAACTAACCGTACCTTATCGCAAATTTTTATTTATTGGAGATTCCGTAATGTTCGACTTAGGAATTCAACTCCAGTACACTCTTAAGAACAAATACAACATCGCTGATACAAAACTTGACTACAAAGTATCCAGCGGATTAAATCGGATAGATTATTATGACTGGTATGCCAGAACCAACAAAATTATCCAGGATTACCGCCCAGATGTAGTGATAATTTTGTTTGGAGGAAATGACACTCAAGATATCATTGATTCTCAAGGAAAATATCGGGCAATTCTGACCCCAGAATGGCAAAAAGCTTATCAAGAAAGAGTAGACAAATATGCCAAGTTGCTTGGCTCTTCCTCCGCGAGAAAAGTGTATTGGATTGGTCAATCTAACTCGAATAAATCGGCGTATATCAAAGCTTTTCCTGTCATGAACAATATTTATAAAAATGCTAAAAAAGCTTCTCCCAAAATTGAATTTATTTCTACTTGGGAAACCTTTGCACAATCGGGAAAATTTGTGCCGGTAGTTGCTGACAAATCGGGGAAGCGAGGCTATGTAAAAATTAGTGACGGCGTGCATTTTACCTCCCACGGATCTAAGATTATCAGCGACGTAATCGTTGACAAAATGGCCGCCGACAAAATATTAAAATCTCCCCAACCTCCCAAATCTCCCAAAAAGAAACCCTAAATTTCAGCTTGCTAACGGTGCAGGGGCGCGGCATTGTTAATACCAAATCCGGGTTTTGGATACCCTCGATCAACCAGTCGGCGCAGGCCGACTTTGTTTGTGTAGACGCGGTTTCAACCGCCGAGCGAGTAAAGGAGGTATATTACCCGGATTTGCTATCACTAGGGTGCGCCAGAAGTAGAGTTAGAAACTAACTCCAAAAGTTGGTTTCCGGGCACCCTAAAAAGAGAGTTTCTAGGATGCGTTTGTTGCAGCTATTTTCTGACTGCTGCTGCTTTGATTTTTTAGTTGGATTAATTCAACTTTATATCCATCTGGATCTTCCACAAAAGCAATAACAGTTGAGCCGTGTTTCATCGGCCCGGGTTCGCGGCTGACTTTACCGCCGCGGGCTTTAATTTGTTCGCAAGTAGCGTAAATGTCGTCAACGCCGATCGCAATATGACCGTAAGCATCTCCTAAATTGTACTCTGTTACGCCCCAGTTGTAGGTTAATTCCAAAACCGTAGTGTCTGATTCGTCGCCGTAGCCCACAAAAGCCAGGGTAAATTTGCCATCTGGATAGTCTTTTTGCCGCAGCAGTTTCATGCCCAACACTTCCGTGTAGAATTTGAGAGATTCTTCCAGGTTGGCGACTCGGAGCATCGTGTGTAGTAATTGCATTTAGCTCACTCCAAATTTTTTAAGCTTTCATCTATTTTAGCGATTTCTTGCCGAAAAAACTCGCGCCTCAACCGTCGCAATTGCCGCAGGTTGACAACTGTCTATTTGATTTACTTTTGTACTTCCACCACACCCCGAAACATATTCATGCCGCAAGTAAATAGGTATCGTCCGGGTTTTTCAGGGGTGAATTCAATAGCTGTCACCTGATTGAGAGGTAATTCTCGCACAATATGAAAATCTGGCAACAACACTTTTTCAAGACAACTATTCGGGTCACGCCTCAAGAAATTTAGCCGGACTAATTGACCGGATTTCACAACTACACTAGCAGGCTCGTAACCCCCATCTACAGTAATAGTCAATTCTTGTATTCCCTGAATAGATTCAGCTTGCTGACCTTTTGCTTTACTGAACAAAAACCACCACAACTCCAAACCAATTAATGTCAAACCACCGAGGGTGACACCAACTTTTAAACCTAGCGGCTGTTCGATGCTGCGAAATTGAGTGGTTGAATTAGAAGCAGCGACGGGTTCGGCAGCTTGAACTCCCGATGCCATTCCGATCGCAATTCCTAAACTCGCGAGAGTTCCCCACATTTGACGGCGGTGCAACATTTGTCTAATTACTCCTAATTTATGCTAGAGACTTTGGTTGGAAATTTCGCAAGCGCAAAGCATTAGTAAGTACGGAAACTGAACTAAAAGCCATTGCAGCACCGGCGATAATTGGACTTAGCAGCCAGCCCAAAATCGGGTAGAGAACGCCCGCTGCGATCGGGATTCCAGCGATGTTGTAAATAAAGGCAAAAAACAGATTTTCGCGGATGTTCCGCATGGTGGCGCGCGAAAGTTGAATTGCTGTAACTATGCCTTGCAAGTCTCCCGAAATTAAGGTAATGTCGCTGGCGGCGATCGCCACATCTGTGCCGGTACCGATCGCAATTCCCACATCTGAAGCGGCCAAAGCCGGTGCATCGTTGATCCCGTCTCCCACCATCGCGACAATTTTCCCTTCCCCTTGCAGGGCTTGGATTTTAGCTGCTTTTTGGTCGGGTCTAACTTCGGCAAAAACGCGAGTAATACCAACGGATCTGGCGATCGACTCCGCAGTCGATCGATTGTCCCCAGTCAGCATCACCACCTCCAAACCGAGTTTTTGCAGCGCTTTCACCGCCTGCGCTGACGACGGTTTGAGGGCATCAGCAATGCCCAGAATTGCCTCAATTTTGCCCTCTACAGCCATCCAAACCACCGTTTTGCTCGAAACTTCCAAAGCTCTCGCGCGCAGTTCCAGATATTCAGTATCGCAGCCTAGTTCCTGCATCCATCTGAGGGTTCCCAGGGCGATCGGCTTTCCGCCGACAACCCCTCGCACACCGCTACCCGCGACGGCCTCAAACTCCTTAACATCCGTCAAATTCACCTCTTGAGATTGAGCGTATCTAACAACAGCTTCCCCCACAGGATGCTCCGAATTTCGCTCGACAGACGCAGCCAATTGCAGCAACTTTAACTCATTGCTGTTTTCCGTGCCTTTAACAGTCACAAAATCAGTTACAGTCGGCTTTCCTTCCGTGAGAGTCCCTGTTTTATCTAACACAATAACTTGAATTTTTTGCGCTAATTCTAAACTATCGGCTCCTTTAATTAAAATCCCGTTTTCCGCACCTTTACCAGTTCCCACCATCACAGCAGTCGGAGTCGCCAAACCCAAAGCACAAGGACAAGCAATAATCAGTACCTCCACCATTGTAATTGTTGCTAAAGTGGTGTTACCCGTCGCGTTAAACCAGATAATAAAAGTAGCTAAAGCGACGGCAATTACTGCCGGAACAAACCAACCAGTCACCTCGTCTGCCAACTTTTGAATAGGTGCTTTTGACCCCTGGGCATCCTGCACCATCTTGACAATTTGAGCTAAAAAGGTATCCTTACCAATCTTAGTAGTGCGAAACTTAAAGCTGCCCGTTTTGTTAATTGTCGAGCCGATAACTTCGTCACCAACCTGCTTTTTGACAGCCAAACTTTCCCCCGTTACCATTGCTTCATCTATTGTTGAAGAGCCTTCAATCACCTCTCCGTCTACGGGAACTTGCTCGCCGGGCCGCACCTGCACGATGTCGCCAATTTCCACTTGGGCGATCGGCACTTCCAACTCTTCCCCGTTGCGAACAATCCGAGCCGTTTTCGCTTGCAAACCCATAAGTTTCCGAATAGCCTCAGAAGTCTCCCCCTTCGCCCGATTTTCTAAGGTTTTCCCCAACAAAATTAAAGCGACAACGCTGGCGGCAACTTCGTAATAAACGCTAGGAGTCAAACCTTGGGCGGTAAAGAAACCGGGGAAAAATGTCACAAATACCGAATAAAAGTAGGCAGCACTCGTACCCAAAGCAATCAGGGTATCCATTGTCGCCACACGCCGTTTTAGGGATTTCCAAGCGCCCACATAAAACGATTTTCCGCACCAAAACTGTACCGGAGATGTCAGCACTAATTGCAGCCAAAAATTGTGCAGCCATGCGGGAATAAACGGCAGGTGCAAGCCAGTCATAGCTGGAATACCGCCCACAAATAGCAGGATGCTGATGATACCGGCTGTCCAGAGTTTTCGCTGCAAGTTTTGAGACTCAGATTTGCGATCGGCTTTTTCTGCATCATCCTCCGTAGCCATTTCTTGAATTGGCAAAGCTTCGTATCCCGCAGCATCAACAGCCGATTGAATTGTTGCTAAGTTGGTTTGCTTAGAGTCGTATTGGATAGCTGCTTGTTCCATTCCAAAATTGACACTGCACTCAATTACGCCGGGAACAGACTGAATTGCTTGTTCGATAGAGGAAGCACAAGAAGCACAACTCATGCCCCGCAATTTAAGTGTAAGATTGTCCATAGGGTACTCCTAAACTAAATAAGAGCGCAGGTTGCCAAGGTATTTAGTAATTGGGATGACCGAGTTTCCCAATTACTGAGGAGAATTGCGCTCGAAATGAGTGGTGCGATTGCTGGATGCTGCGGTTATAGTTGTCAGCATTTCACCCTAATGTGAAATTAGGATGAAATCGCTGTATTCCTAAAGTTAGAAACTGCTGGCGTTGACCTTAACATTAATCGACTGGATAGCCAGCAGATGCGATCGCATCCCTAACATCACTTTCCGATTTAGCGGTTTGAACAGTGACCAATTTTGTCTTGAGATCCGCCTCAACAGTGGCATCTGAATCCACTGTTTGGACTGCTTTGGTGATTGTATTCGCACAAGCAGAACAAGCCATCTTGGGAACTTTTAATTGTAAAATCATAATTTGAACCTCAGCAGAAACTACTCTGCTCAATCAATGAATTAACTTCATTATAAAGTCTCCAGTTAACAGGAGAGTCAAGGGGAATTCTGAACTAAATCTTAAATTTCACCACAATTCATGTTTAATTTCACCTAAAGCACAGCAATAATTCTTTACAAGTCCGACTCAAAAATTTCATCCTAATTTCATGTAAATGTGAAAACATCAAGATAAGTGGTAGTTTTAACGATCTAACTAAAGTCTATGAAATCAATCTCATTAAAAACAGGCTTTGCAGCGCTGACATTGACCGCAGCCGCCCTAACCAGCGGAGCGATCGCAGGTTGTTCAAAAGCTGTCAAAACCGAAAATCCAACCCCAAATATTACCGCAGCAACTGAAACTAGCAGCCAGCAAAACGCGGCACAAAGCCACAATATGAGTGGCATGAATCACAATATGTCAATGGATTTAGGCCCGGCTGATGCCGACTACGATTTGCGATTTATTGATAGCATGAAAGTACACCATCAAGGTGCTGTAAACATGGCTAAAGAGGTACTGGAAAAATCCAAACGCCCGGAAATGAAAAAACTAGCAAATAACATGATTGCCGATCAAAACCGCGAAATCAATCAAATGAAAGAGTGGCGAACAAATTGGTACCCCAAAGCCAGCAGTACGCCAATGGCTTATCAAGCTCAAATGGGTCACATGATGGCAATGACTCCCGAACAGATGCAAAGTATGATGATGAGCATGGATTTAGGCGCTGCTGACGACCAATTTGATTTGCGTTTTCTCAATGCAATGATTCCCCACCACGAAGGAGCTTTGGTGATGGCTGAAGATGCCTTGAAGAAATCAAAACGCCCGGAAATGAAGAAATTATCTCAAGAAATTATTACTTCCCAAAAGCAAGAAATTCAGCAAATGAAAGAGTGGCGCAAAGCTTGGTACAAACAGTAGTAACTGGTTGGATTCATTAATCCCAAAATCTGTAGGGGCGGGTTCACAAACAATACCGGCTAATAATCGACAATCTCAAAAACCCGCCCCCACCCAACGATAAATCACGTACTGGTGGGATTAATTAATCGCAAAATCTGTAGGGGCGGGTTTATAAAGATTATTTTTGGGAATTACATATTGTTAGCGAACCCGCCCCCTACAGAAACAATGTTTATTTAACCTATTTCATCCTGATTTCATATTTATCTGCAAAAGTGATATATGAGTTCAGATTCGCCCCTACTCAATTATGCCCCCAATAAAGCTCTGCCGAATTTCTGGGTTAATTATCAGCCTTGCATTCTTCACATCTCCCGCGGCTGTTTTCGCCCACGCGGGACACGGAAATGAATTTAACCAAAGCGGCGAAACCTCTCAAGTTCCTGCTGCTATTTCTGTCGATGCCGTCACAGCAAAACGGTTAGGAATTAAAGTCTCCCCAGCGGTTCGCCAGCGACTAGATATCGGCATCAAAACTACGGGACAAATTGAAACTTTGCCCAACCAAAAGGTAGAAGTAACTGCTCCGGTTGCTGGTAAAGTGGTAGAGTTGCTAGTTAAGCCTGGGGACAAAGTATCAAAAAATCAACCGGTTGCTGTTTTGTCTAGTTCAGAATTAGGACAGTTGCGGGTTGAATCTCTCTCGAAACGAGCGGAAGCTGAGGCGGATTTGCAGCAAGCGCAAGGCGATTTGAAACTAGCTACAGAAAATTACGATCGCCAAATTCAAATATCCGCAGCGGAAATCGCCCAAGCCAAAACTCAACTAACAGCAGCAACTCAGCAGTACCAGCGAGAGCAAGAATTAGTAAATAAGCGTTCAGTTGTCAAAGTTGCTAAAGAAAATTATCAGCGTCAAGTTGAAATAGCGCAAGCAGAAATAGCCCAAGCTGAAACAGAATTAACTGTTGCGAAAGAACAGTTCGATCGCGACAAAGAATTAGTGGCCGCAGGGGCGATCGCGCGGCGGACAATGCTGGAATCGCAAGCCCACTTCGCCCAAGCCAAAGCGGCTGTTGCTAAGGCAAAAAGCCGTCCCGAAGTTATCAAAGCGGAAACCGAAATTAAACAAGCGGAAGTAGACCTGCCAATGCGGGAATTGCGCGATTCTCAAGGCAGAGTTGCTGAAGCAAAAGCTTTATTCACCAAGGCTCATAGCCGCCGGGAAGTGTTGGAAGCCGAGAACCAAGTCAAACGCGCAAAAACTGCCGTGGAAGTCGCTCAGTCGCGGATTCGCTTGGCTGATGCAGCCTATCAAGCGCGGCTCCTACAATTAGGAACTATTGCCAATGACAAAGGATTTGTTACTATTATCGCTCCGATTTCTGGCACGGTAGCCGATCGCGAAATCACCCCAGGAGAGTCCGTAAGCGCTGAAAAACCGTTGATGAGCATCTTAAATGACAGTCGCGTTTTTGCCACAGCCAACATTTACGAAAAAGACCTGAATCAGGTAAAACAGGGCCAGGAAGTCAGGGTGAAAGTTGCTAGTTTGGGCGATCGCACTTTCAAGGGAAAAATCACCTTAATTGGCTCATCCGTGCAAGGAGAAACGCGGGTAGTGCCCGTGAAAGCAGAACTAGATAATAGTCAGGGCGAATTAAAGCCGGGACAGTTTGCGGAATTGGAGATTTTAACCGACAAAACCGCCACAAATATTTTAGCAATTCCGATCGCAGCGGTAGTAGATGTTAACGGTAAAAAAACAGTTTACGTTAAAAATGGCGATGCTTATCAAGCGGTTGACATTGAACTCGGTCAAACAGCCGGAGATTTAGTAGAAATTAAAAGCGGTTTGTTTGAGGGAGATTTGATAGTAACGCAGCGCGCGCCTCAACTTTACGCACAATCTTTGCGGGGCGGCAGTAATCCCTCAAAAACTGAGGAAAAGAAAGAGGCAACTCCCAAAGCAACAGAGGTTAATTTTAATAATTTACCCGTGCCGTTGTGGGCGGGAGTTGGGGGAGGAATTGCGATCGCATCTCTGACTTTTGCAGCCGGAGTATTTTGGGGAAATCGGCGCAAATTCCCAGTAATAGCAGCGGATTCTAAAAACAATGGTTTTTCCATCTCCTCCGCAGCACTAAATGCGAGTACAGTAGATGAATTGCCGCATGATGACAACCACCGCGTTAAAAGTCAGGAGGCAGAAGTCAAGATTTCAAAGTAAAATTTTTGTTTAATCGAGCACTTATAACTACATGAAATAACTTAAAAAGGCGGAATAGCAGATGGTAAACCAACTCGCATAAATAAACGTGCAAATGCCTGAGAAAAGTGTTCTAGGTAGGGAGATTTTAACCGCCAGCGATCGTTTAAATTACTAGCGTGTTTCAACACATATTCATAAGGCAAGGTTTGGATATCTCTAAAATCTACAACCAGTGCTTCTTTATTATTATCTGGGTTCGTTGGTGATGCCAGCAGGTGCAAACCTTCTATTCTCCCTCTTAAAACTTCATTCCATTTTCCTTTTTTCTTAAATGCTTCGTTGTTTTCCTCAAATTCTGAAATACGGTAAATTGCACACAGCACTACCTGATCTACTTTTTTATTGTCCAAATCGCAGCTTTGGGTTAGAATAATTAAATCTACTTCATTAATTTCTATTTGTACGTCTTGAATTTCACTATTTTTGCCAAAACTTGTTGGGTCAAATACTGGTCTTGGTACGAGACACCCAGGCAGGTAATCACCTTGCCTGAGAGTGGATTCATTTATCTGCACCCAGAAAGGCTCTACGATCATTCTTCATCGAAAATATACGGCAGAGGTTTTTTACGCCCTTTGAACTGAGCACGCATGATTACTCGTTCCGATCGCTTTGGTGGTACTGGATTGTAGTCTATTTCGCCAAAGCTTTCTAGAGTTTGTAAGTATTGTTTTACAACTGTTAAATTCTGCAATAATTGATCGGTTAGTGCTGCAATTTCTCGTCCTTCAGGACTTTGTAATTGAGCTGTGGCTTTTGGCTTTAACACCAGCAATCTTGGTGACAATAAAACGCCATTAGGGCGTAGGGGGGTAATTGTAGCCATTAGTTAATCAACTCCCTTGTGCGTTCTGTAATACAAGCTTCAAAAGCTCTGTTTTTTTGTTCGTGCATTTGTTCTAAAATCTGCCAAAGCTCTATTTCATCAGAAGAAATATCTCCTTCCAGAAATAGTTCTAAATCCAATATTATAGAAACAAAATCAGGTGTGGGAGGTGGAACTATTGCTTGATTGATCGCAAGCATTGTTCCCAAGTGTTCTTGTGGAATTTGTAGCTGCATAAAGTAGCCACTTAATCCTTGCGGCAAGTCAGGAGAAACTTCCGGAAATGTCCTCAAATACTCTTTGATATCGCCAATCGGCAAAGGAATATCTAGCCTGTTAATATACCTGAGTGCTAAACGAACAATTGCTTCTGGATATGTCAGTGACTGATAGATATTCCACAGTCGCTTTGCTTCATCCCGAAAATTTTCCCAACAGTCGTAAGGGGCAAGCCAACTGAATGCGAAAGCATCTAAACGCAGTTGAAGAATCTGTTTTGGGTCGTCACCGGAGGCTCTATAGCCAATAGGAGACTGGCTTGCTGTTGCCCCAACACTAGCACCTGCCATCATTTGTCCCTGAAAAAGTAACACTTCTTCACACTGAGGATACTCAGCCTGAATGCTTGAGTACACCTGCGCCAAATTGTCAAGTTTAACTCCTGGTGGAAGTTTAACTTGTATATCAATTAAGGCTTCGGTGATTGGGGCGTGCGAGTAGTGTTTTGGTGCTTGCATAATAACTATTGTAAGCTGCTTTGTCAAAAAGAGCAACACTGGTTATATCATTTAAGATTTGAGATTTTAGATGACTTATTAATCAAGGTGGGAAGTCAAAATATTTCATCCTAATTTCATTTTATGGTGTCAATATAAATTGAATGGCTATTTAACCGTCAACTGTCAACTGTCAACTATTTAAATGTTCAGCACAATTCTCAGATGGGTAATTAACCGCCGCTGGCTATCAGAAGTCAAGAGTTTGAAGCGAAAAATTGCTTCTTAACTGAGGCAAAACTTTAAGAATTATAAATTAATTGTCTAAAAAATGCTTAATTCAATCCTCAGATGGTCGATCGCTCAACGTTGGCTAGTTGTAATCGGTGCAATTCTAGTTACTTTTTTGGGTAGTTATAATTTAACTAAAATGCCCCTTGATGTTTTTCCTAATTTTGCCCCGCCTCAAGTAGAAATTCAAACCGAAGCCCCTGGATTAGCCCCTGAAGAAGTAGAGTCTTTAATTACTTTACCAATTGAGAGCGCAGTCAATGGAACTCCGGGGGTAGAAACTGTGCGCTCCTCTTCGGCGGTAGGCATTTCAGTTGTCAAAGTAATTTTCAAAGCCGATACAAATATTTATCAAGCGAGACAATTCGTTGCTGAACGTTTACAGCAAACGCGATCGAAGTTGCCTCAAGGTATTGAAGAACCACAAATATCTCCTATTTCTTCTCCAATAGGCACAATTTTAATGTATGCCTTTACCATAAAAGCCGAAGGAAATCAGCCCAAAACTGATTTAATGGAAGTGCGAAGATTAGTCGATCGAAATGTTACCAACCGATTACTGGCGGTGCAGGGAATATCACAGGTGATTGCCTATGGAGGCGATGTCAGAGAGTATCAGGTTTTAGTAGATCCAGTCAAATTAACTGCATTGAATATCTCTTTAGAAGAGGTGACAAAAGCAGCAGAACAATCAAATACTAATGCCTCTGGGGGATTTTTGATTACACCCGATCGCGAAGAAATCATTCGCGGCGTAGGTCGGATTGAAACCATTCAAGAATTGGCAGAATCAGTAGTAATATCTAGAAATGGAAAACCCATCAAACTGCGCGATGTGGCAGAGGTAAAGTTAGGAGCAGCACTAGCTAGAGGAGATGGTAGTGTCAACGGTCAAAGGGGAGTCATTTTACTGGTAAACAAGCAGCCTCAAATCGATACTCCAACTGTAACCAGAGCAGTTGAAAAAGCAATGGAGGAAGTGCAGGCAGGATTGCCGAAGGATGTGCAAGTAGAAGTGACTTTTCGCCAAGAAAATTTTATTGATTCGGCAATTGAAAATGTGCGAAATTCCCTGCGAGATGGAATCATAATTGTTTCAATAATCATGCTGATGTTTTTGATGAATTGGCGCACAACTGTCATCACTCTCAGCGCAATTCCCTTGTCCGTTTTGATCGGAATGTTAATTTTATCCTGGTTTGGAGAAGGCATAAATACTATGACTTTGGGCGGATTGGCAGTAGCGATTGGTTCAGTTGTGGATGACTCAATTGTGGATATGGAAAACTGCTATCGGGGATTGCAAAAAAATCAAATAGATGGTAAGCCTAAAAACGATTTTGAAATTGTTTACAGCACTTCGGTAGAGGTTCGCACCAGTGTAATTTTCTCTACAGTAATCATTGCGATCGTATTTGCGCCAATTTTCTCTTTGACCGGAATAGAAGGACGGATATTTACCCCAATGGGTGTGGCTTACTTAGTTTCTATTCTGGCCTCTACTTTTGTCGCAATGACTCTTTCCCCTGCTCTTTGCGCTATCTTATTAGCAAATCGTCAATTGCCGTCGGATGAGACTTGGGTTTCGGCATTAAGCCAACGGCTTTATCGTCCAGTTTTGAATATGGCAATTAATCGTCCTAAATTAATCTTGTTGCCGGCGATAGCTGCTTTTATTGCTTCATTAATTGTGCTTCCCTCACTAGGAAGAGTATTTTTACCAGAATTTCAAGAGCGGTCTTTAGTTAATACAATGTTACTTTATCCTGGGAGTTCTCTGTCTGCTACTAATGATATGGGACTTTCAATGCAGAATGCTCTCAAAGACGATCCTCGATTTACTGCTGTACAATTGCGATCGGGACGTGCGCCCGGTGATGCTGATGCCGCTGGGGTAAATCTAGGACATTTGGATGTAGAACTCAGCGATATTGGTATTAAGAATCGAGAAGAAAGTATTGCTAAAATTAGAGAGGAATTTAATAAATTACCCGGTGTGGCTACTAGCGTGGGAGGCTTTATTTCCCATCGCATGGATGAAGTGCTTTCAGGAGTGAGAAGTGCGATCGCTGTGAAAGTTTTTGGCCCTGATTTGACAGAATTAAGAGCTATTGGGAAGGAAGTAGAAACAGCCATGAGTCAGGTGAAAGGTATTGTTGATTTGCAGTTAGAACAACAAATTCCTATTCGTCAGTTACAGATTAAATTCGATCGCGCTTTGGCTGCACGTTACGGACTTAGCATTGGAAGTCTTACAGAAACTATAGAAACTGCCTTGAATGGAAAAGTTGTATCTCAAGTCCTCAAAGAACAGCAGTTATTCGATTTGTTGGTGTGGTTGAAACCGGAAAATCGCAGTAATATTGATACTATCCGCAACTTATTAGTTGATACTCCTTCGGGACAGAAGATCCCATTAGGACAAGTCGCAAAAATTGAATACGGCACTGGCCCTAATACCATCAACCGCGAAAATGTTTCTCGTTTCTTGGTTGTGGCTGCGAATGTTTCAGGACGAGATTTACGTTCAGTTGTTAATGAAATTAAGACGAAAGTACAACAGCAGGTAATCTTGCCTTCAGGTTATTTTATTCAGTACGGCGGACAATTTGAATCGGAAGAACGGGCGACTCAAAATATACTGATATTTGGTAGTTTAGGAATAGTAATTATTGCAGTGCTGATGTATTTTGCCGTTAAATCTTTTGCGAGTGTAATCATGATTACGATCAACTTACCCCTGGCATTAGTAGGAGGAATTTTCTCGATTGCGATCGGTGGTGGCATTATTTCTGTAGCTTCACTTGTGGGTTTTATCACTTTATTTGGAGTAGCGGTTCGTAACGGTTTGCTTTTGGTGGATAATTTCAATCAAAAAGCAAGCAAGGGAATGCCTTTCAAGGAAATAATTAAAGAAGGTGCGATGGAAAGATTGGTAGCAATTTTGATGACAGCTTTTACCTCGGCTTTAGGCATGGTTCCCCTGGTAGTTGGTACAGGCGCGGGCAAGGAAATTTTGCAACCTCTGGCAGTTGTGGTGTTGGGTGGGTTGTTTACTTCTACGGCCTTGACGTTACTGGTTCTGCCAGCTTTGTATTCAATGTTTGGGAAGTTTTTATTTAATAAAACGAGTTTATGATTCGGCGGTTGAAACCGCGTCTAAACAAACAAAGTCGGCCTGCGCCGACTGGTTTATAAATTGGATGAGTAACCCGGATTTGGGCTCGTATCATATCGTTTGCGCTTGCATCGGAATGATTTAACCACAGAGAACACAGAGTACACAGAGTCCGAGAATATATATCTGAATCATTCCGATGAAGAGAGGATTTGATATCATGTCCGATCGATCGCGGGTAATCGATCGGACACGATATCACCTCTAGCGGGCCCGGCACAGAATCAAACAGCCCTAGCGGTTAATTAGACCGCACGTTCTGTCAATTTTGTCAAGACGTTGTTCGATCGCTCCACAAAATCTTTCATCCCTTCAGCATCGAAACCCTTCTGGGCCATCAAAGCCAAGTCATAAACGTGGTGACAAATCATACTCGCCAACTGCGCCGAGGGAGACTCGCCGCCACTTTGAATAATCGCACCCTGACTCAAATTCGCCAGATTTTGAATCAGCGGGTGAGACGTATTCACCAGCAAAACGTGTTCTTCGGGGAATTCCGCTGCTTGCTGCTGCAACAGCGCCGTCATATCCCGCATCCGGCGCAAAGCTTCCGGTAAAAGGACGATCGCAGGTGGCGCACCCTCAGTAGAGTCAGACTTCAAAGCTTCGGTGCGGATGTTCACTTTCGGCTTGTTGAGAGCATTTTGGAACATTTCTTTAACTTGTTCGCTGCGAGTTTTATTCGTCGCCGGATCGACGATTTCCGCTTCTTTTTCTTTGTCAATTAGCGTGTCGTCGATGTCAGAATCAACCCGCGAGAATTTAACATCCGAATATTCTCGTTCCAAGAAACTGATAAAGTGCGTGTCGATGAAAGAATCCATAAACAGCACTTCCAAACCTTGGCTTTTGTGCAGGGCGACGTAAGTTGCTTGAGACGCAGGTTCCGTACAGTAAAACACGCGATTTTCGTGGCGTTTTTGATTGCGTTCCAAATACTCTTTCAGCGTGGTGTAAGGCTGCGTCGAACCGGAACTGTCCGATTTCGGAGTTACATCTTGCCACAAATCTCCTTCCTCGGTTTGCACCTGCACTTCTGGGGTTGCAGTTTCTGGTTTTTCCGATGTTGGCTCGTAGGTGCTGCGGTAGATTAAAATATCTTCGATTTGCTTTTTGAACTTGTCATCGTTGAGGGCTCCGAACTTGACAAAAGTGCCGATATCTTGCCAGCAGCGGATGTACTCATCGCGATCGTCCCGATAAAGTTCCTTGAGGCGGTCGCCCACTTTTTTCGCAATATAATCAGCGATTTTCCGTACAGTGCGGTTGCTTTGCAAAGAACTCCGAGAAACATTCAGCGGAATGTCGGTACTGTCAATCACGCCCCGCAGCGGCATCAAGAATTTCGGGATAATTTCTTCGCAGTGATCGCTGACAAAAACCTGATTGCAGAATAGCTTGATATTGCCTTGGGTAACATCGACATCCGGCCGCAGTTTCGGAAAGAAGAGAATCCCGTTAACAATAAAAGGATAATCTGTATTCAGGTGTACCCACAGCAGCGGTTCCTCTTGGAACGGGTAAAGATAGCGGTAGAGTTCCAAATAATCTTGTTTCTGCAAGTTGCTGGCTGATTCCCGCCAGATTGCTTTGTGTTTGTTGAGTTCCTCTCCCTCAAATTTGATCGGAACTGGCATGAAATCGCAGTAGGTTTTGACTAACTGCTTGACCCGGCTGGCTTCTACATATTCGAGTTCTTCATCCTGAAGTGTCAGAGTAATTGTAGTGCCGCGTTCTGTGCGGGTGGATTCTGATAGTTCAAAAGCGGGGGAACCGTCGCAAGACCAGTGTACTGCTTGGGAACCTTCTTTGTAGGAAAGAGTGTCAATGTCTACTTTCTGCGCGACCATGAAAGAAGAGTAGAAACCGAGTCCGAAGTGACCGATAATTGCATCGTCGCCGCTGCCTTGGTATTTCTGAATGAATTCTTCGGCGCTGGAGAAAGCGACTTGGTTGATGTATTTTTTTACCTCGTCGGCGGTCATGCCGATGCCGTTATCGGAAATTGAGAGGGTTTTGTTTTCTTTGTCGATCGCAATGTTGATTTGTGGTTCGCTAATGTCGCCGCTGTATTCGCCCGTTCGAGAAACCATTTTGAGTTTGGCAATGGCATCGACGGCGTTAGAAATTAGTTCCCGCAAGAAGACTTCGTGGTCTGTGTATAGCGACTTCTTGATAATCGGGAAAATATTCTCGGTATGGATAGAGATTGTTCCCTGTTCTAAAACTGTCATACTTCTTCGCTAGGT
>NZ_JBARVX010000382.1:0-1629 GCF_049646505.1 Microcoleus sp. | reverse complement strand
ATCGCCGATTCGACGACAGACGGGAGGTGAACCCGCCCGACGTTGAGCTGCATTTTTCCGCGCAGCAGCCGCGAAAGATCCAAAAGATTATCTATTTGCAAGTTCTGCAATCTGGCGTTGCGCTCGATGATTTCTAATGCGCGGCTGGTGGTGGCTTCGTTTAACTTGCGCGATCGCGCTAGCTGCGCCCATCCCAAAATCGCGCTCAGGGGCGATCGCAGTTCGTGGGAGGCGACCGCCAGAAATTCGTCTTTTGCCCGGTTGGCTCGGGCTTGGGCTGCTTCCACAGTTTTGCGATCGGTGATGTCGAATCCGATCGCCATATACTGATTGGGTTTTCCCTTGCCGTCCCGCAACGGAACTACTGCTGCGTAAACCCAATAATCGCTGCCATTTTTAGCTTGATTCTTAATTTCTCCTTGCCAAACTTCATTTTTGGCAACAGTTGACCGCAGATTTTTGATTAATTCCCAAGACTTATATTCCGAGTGAAGGATGCGGAAATGGCTGCCGATCAGTTCGGCGCGCGAATAGTTAGATATGCTACAAACTCGATCGCTGACGTAGTTGATAATTCCTCGGGCGTTTGTCCTCACCGCCAGCGCCGCTCGGTCGATCGCTCCTTTAAAATCTAAACATTCTTGCAGCGATAAATCTAGTTCTTTTGTCATAGAAATTTTGCCCTGGCGAGCGGGCGTAAGTGCTTGCGGGCGATCGGTCTTATTCTTGATCCGCTGTTGGATTTCCATTGCTTCTATTTTTCCCTGACGGCTGAAACCTAATCTACTCGCATCCTGATTCATTATCACTGTTTTTTTCCCGCACCTGCGGTGCAATATTTTGTATCTCTTGATTTGCCTGAAAACTCGGCCGTCCGCACATAGACTAGGGAGTCACCTCAAATTTTATTTACAGTTGGGCTAAATTTTGTCAATCTGAGGACATATTTTGGAGGACATATTTTGGAGGATTTTCCCGCTCGGTTGCTGGGTAACAACTCTCAACTTTTTTCTCACAATTGCTGTCCCCCACCCGGCACAAAATTTCTGCTTCCGCAGGCTTTAGAGCCTTCCGCCTTCGGTCTTATCTCCACTCCAGCAAATATGTGCGGGGCTTAACATTTCTCAAAAATTTGGGTGGGAAAGGGCGAACAAAATTCCTGTTTGCCGATCGTCTCCAACTTCTGTTAAATTATTTTCTGCTACATCTTGACAGTCCTGTAAATATTTTGTACTATATTTGTAGTATAATTATAGAGAGACCCAGCCAACTGCATTAACGCACTGAAGTATTAACAGGTAGAGAAAATTGTCTGTGAATTTAGACTGTGTACGCGAGGAATTTGAACAAAGAGCATTTGATTATGACGGTTTAATTCCCCGCCTCATTCCGCACTATCGCGAGCAACACGATTTAATATTGCAGTTAATTCCTTTTGAAAGTAATGCTAACATAAAAGTTTTGGATTTAGGCGCGGGGACTGGCATACTGTCGGCTCTGATTTTGCAAGCATTTCCTCAAGCCAAAGTCCTAGCCTTTGACATGGCGGAAAATATGCTGAAAATTTGTCAAACTAACTTGTCCGCTTTCGGAAAACGCCTGACATTGCAGCAGGGAAATTTCGCAGAA
>NZ_JBARVX010000381.1:0-8780 GCF_049646505.1 Microcoleus sp. | reverse complement strand
CTAAAGTCCGCTGCATTTTGCGGACTTTAGTCCGCACTACGAACCTCGCTTCACCTATTTTGAATCAGCTATCAAATCAAACAAATCCATCAAACAAATTAAGGAATAAAATTGCCAATGAAAATTCAGCCACTGAGAACGTTGATTGCTGCGTCGGCGATCGCACTTGCTACCACAATTGTTGCTAGTATTCCGACTCCCGCGCAAACCACGGGCTTTGTCTGTGGGAAAATTGCAGGTGCGCCAGCAACTATTTTGCAAAGACCGGGCGGCAACGTCACAGTAATCAAGTGGATTTCTAATAGTTTTTCGGATTCTGGATTCGATGCTCAGCGCCGGTGCCAACTGGTATCTGACAGATTTCAACAGTATCACAAAACGGGAACGCTCAAATACTTGACAACCGGAGTGATCAACCGACAATCGGTAATTTGTGTTGCCAACCGTCGGGGGGGCGACTGCGCCCGCGAGTTGCCGAACAACGGCTTGTTATTTACAGTGAAACCGGGAGTTGATGCGCGAGATACATTAAAACGGCTGTTGAATTTGCGCGATCGAGCCAGCACAAATGCACTCAACGAAAGCGCGCCTTCTAGTCGAGTACAAGTCGAAATTAACGATCGGCTTTACCTCGACATGGCCGAATATCTCAACAGCCAACCGACAGAAGCTGCATCTCCGCAGTCTGTGGAATCGGATGCTAACAACCAACTTTTTTAAGATGGGACGGCGGTTGAAACCGCACAAACAAATGAATTCCACCGGCACCTGCAGGTTTTGTTTGATTTTCTGACGGTTTCAACCGCCCGGTCTTCTTTTCATGGCAAAGGAGGTGATTTGTGAAACTTTGGGTATTGAATTCAATTCCAACAACATTAGCATTTACCTTGGCAAGCACAATTACTTTTAGTAGTGCCAGTAACGCTAGAGAATTAACTTTTTTTTGCGGTACTGTTGATGGCGAACCAGCAATCATCGCTGAAACACCGCAGGGCAATATCCCAGCAATTAGATGGGTATCGAGCGATTTCCTAGTTTTAGGAATTAATTCTCGATCGCAGTGCGAAGAAATGGCCCAAAAACTTCAAAAAGATTGCGCTAGACAAATACCTGGCAGCCAGCAAACAGCAATTTGCAGCATTATTCAAGGAGGTAGTTTCGACAGGGGAAATGCGCTAAATTTTGATTTAGAAACGGATGATGCGGATAAAATGACACCTCTTTGGGGCTCAGACATTCAACTCTCGAAAGCCCCGGAAACATCGCCAATGTTTCCTGTTTGTATTCAGATGAATGTTTTTCTAAATGGGTTGGCCCCAGCAGTCGCAGTTCCGGGCGATCCAAATATTTTCGCCGCTCCCCCATCTGGGGACAACATCAAACGCGAACCAGAGCCGGCGGGTTCTTTGTGGTAAAAAATATCTGGCTAATTCGGTAGATAGAAATCAAAAATAATTCCTTAAGATTAGGGATGGAGTGTATGACAATTAAGTTTAAATACGGACTTTCAGCGGCGCTGATCGGTGCAACAATTGCGATCGTACAAATGCAAAATGCTGTAGCACAATCAGCAGAACAAGTCAACAAAATTGCCGAACAAATTACAGTATTAATCGAAGGAGAACAAAATCAGGGTTCGGGGATAATTATTGCTAGGGAAGGAAGTACCTATTATGTACTGACTGCCAAGCACGTAATAGCGGGAGGAGGCGAATTTAAAATTGTCACGCCCGATCGCAATTCCTTCCGATTCGACAGCAGCAACACGATCCAATTGCCGGGAGTCGATTTGGCGATCGCGCCCTTTGTCAGCTCGGGCAATTACGAGATAGCACAGTTGGGAGATTCTAAAACAGTCAACGTAGGAGAACAAGTCTACGTTTCCGGCTGGCCAAAGCCAGGGGAAACGATTAACAGACAAATTCGTCAGATGACAGCAGGACAAATTTCAGCTCGCGAACGGGTAAATGACGGGTATGAATTGATCTATACAAACCCAACTCGTCAGGGAATGAGCGGCGGGCCGATCCTCGATGTTCGCGGCCGCGTGATTGGGATTCACGGACGTACAGATGCCAACAGAGAAGATACGATCGCGAAAGCGTGGGTAAACTTGGGAATTCCGATCAATACATTTGTGGAACTCGCTCCTAAAGCTTATGCCGAACAGGGCAAAGAAAAACTCAAACGGCAAAACTATCAAGGGGCGATCGCCGATTTCAGCCAAGGACTGCGATTCAATCAAAACTCCGCCGATGTTTTTAACGGTTTAGCTTATGCAAACTTCGCTCAAAAAAATTACAAAGCAGCCCTAGAAAATGCCATCAAAGCTATCCAAAACAATCCCCAATTAGCCGAAGCTTACCGCGTTCGGGGCGCTAGCAATGCTCAACTGGGAAATCATAAAGAGGCGATCGCCGATTTCGATCGAGCTATTCAAATCAATTCTAACTTTGCAGATGCCTACGGTCTCAGGGGAGTCAGCCGAGCTCAAATCAAAGATTATATAGGAGCCAACACCGACATTGCCAAAGCCATCGGCCTGGCTCCCAACAGCGCGGTGGGCTACAACCGCCGCAGCGAAGTCCGCCGCATCGTCGGGGACAACGAAGGAGCGAATGAGGACGCTCAAAAAGCAGCATCCCTCGATGGAGGATTTGGGAATGAAGACGGCTTCCAAATGGCACTCAACAGCGGACTGGGAATCTCTTTGTCTCAAAACCAAATTGCCAGAAACCAAGTTGATAGAGTGCAGCCACAGCGGCCGGCCCCGACTATTGCTCAAACACGTCCAGTAGCAAATAACTCCCTAGAAGCAAAGCAACCAACAGCCGCACCAGCGCCGACACCAAACCCGCAGCCGCGCCGTCAGCCAGCACCTGTGGCGGTACGACAGGCGACATCGCCAGGAGCAGAATCAGCAATTCAAGCCTTAATTCGCGGCCAGCAAACTTTCCGCACGCGCAACGGTGCATTTACCGGTACCGTCAGTTTGCTGCAACGCTCTTTCAACATTCAACTTCCCATGTCAAAGTTCAACTTTGCCATCCACACAACTACTAGGGGAGCATATCACTATGCTATACCTGTGAGTTCCAGCCAAAAAGCCTATGTGGGAGCGGTGTTTTTGACAGAAGCAGCTACTAATAGCAATCCTGTCACAGTATCGATCGTCTGCGAAACCGATGAAGCCAGCAACATCCGCCCGCCAGATCCGCTGTATGTACAGGGTGTGCCGGTTTGCCGTCCGGGTACCTCGCCGGTGGGTGCGAGCAGTTTGCAGTCGGGAAATTCTGAGCCTCTAACCAATAACCCGCCTGTTTCTGAAAGGGAATGGTAACTTTTCTTGCCAGAAAAATAGAGATTTAAAAGGTAGAATCTCTGAAAAAATTGTTGGATAGCTTAATTTTTTGAATTGTAAATATTGAACGCCAGAAGCGGTGATAATTATGAAGAAATACAAGTTATTGAGTTCGATGGTGGCTGCTGGTTCGATCGCAATTGCTGTAAGTGCGATCGCAACTGATGCTAGCGCTCAAAAAACCACAATTCAAACCAAAGCCTTTGTCTGCGGCACAAGCAACGGCGCTCCCGCAACCATTGCTCAGACTAATCGCGGTGACGTACCGGTGATCCGGTGGACTTCCGATCGTTTCCGCGAAGCCGGCTACAGTCCACAACGGCGCTGTCTTGAAGTATCAGCAAGGTTCCACCAATACTTCCGAAATCAAAAACTCAACTACCTGACTACTGGTATTATGAACAACCAGCAAGTCGTTTGCGTAGCAAACGGTGAAGGAGGAAATTGTACTGGATTGCTGTTCACCCTAAAACCGGGGAGCGAGCCCAATCAAGTATTAAAAAATTTACTTGCTGTGCGCGTCCGCGCCTCCGGGCCGCTCAACGAAAGCGCGTCTCGTGTTTATATAGACATGAGCGAATATCTCCAACAGGCTGCTGTAGAAGACCCGCAGAATTCCCAATCCGATAACCCCGTCTGGTAAGACTTCCGTAAATTCTGTAACATTAATGAATTGGTTTCCCCTAGCGTTCTTCAGTTGTACTGCTGGCTTGTTAACCGGAGTAGCAGTTCAACTACACAATCGAGGTTTCTCTGCTACAGAACTTATCCGCACAGACTTACCGCAGCCAACTCAAGCATCTATATTTCAACTAAGCAAGCCACCCGTGAAGTCGCCAGCGGCTCAACCGCTGAATTTACCCGCCAAACCCCTAAAACCGTCAGTGCAAAACCAGGGAGAATCGCTTCCTCAGAGTGCGGGAGATTTAGCCCAAAAAGCTATGCTCCAAACAGCTCGTTCAATTACCGTGAAAGTGCTTGCAGGAGACAGTTGGGGTTCCGGGACGATCGTTGAGAGACAAGAACAAGTTTATACTGTGCTCACCAACGACCACGTATTAGAGTCAGCAAA
Source organism: Microcoleus sp. (assembly GCF_049646505.1). Classification (GTDB taxonomy): domain Bacteria; phylum Cyanobacteriota; class Cyanobacteriia; order Cyanobacteriales; family Microcoleaceae; genus Microcoleus. The sequence goes on along the minus strand of NZ_JBARVX010000381.1, from coordinate 4,347 downwards.
AACATATCGAATCCAAACTCCCGACGGCAAAATTTACTCCGCCACCCGATATTTAGCAACTCAATTTGTAGGCAAAGATTTAGCACTATTGCAATTTCGCAGTACCCAATCCGACTACAAAATAGGCGTGCTAGGAAGTTCTTCAACAGTCAAAGAAGGAGACCAAGTATATGCTGCCGGGTTTCCTTTTGAAACTGCAAAATCAGCAGATGCAGCGGGATGGAAATTCACGACCGGACGAGTATCGCTCATACCTGAAAAATCCCTGGAAGACGGCTATCAACTGGGTTATAACAATCAAATAGAAAAAGGCATGAGCGGCGGGCCCGTGCTGAATTGGGCGGGCGAGGTGGTAGCTGTGAACGGAATGCACGCTTACCCGCTTTGGGGAGATCCTTATGTGTTTCAGGACGGATCGAAACCTTGTGAACCAATGCGGCAATTAATGGTGCGATCGAGTTGGGGAATTCCCATCGAAAAGTTTTTGCAATCAGCACCGCAGTTCTCGACTAAAAAAGCTGAAAAAACGCCTAAAAATATCAGTTTAGATCCACCATCTCAGTTGTTGGCTCAGCAGTCGGAGAAATCTAATTTAACAGTTTCCCAAGCTGTTTCTAACACTGCTAAACTGATGCGGCAACAGGCGGCGGCGGCTAAAAGTTGCACTCAGCTTTAGTCTTATGGATATATAGCAGTTCTCACAAAGATGATGTATCGAACTCTCAATCTAAAATCTAAAATCGATAGATTCTTCAATCTCACAGCGAAAAATGGAAAATCTAAAATCAACAGACTGCTCACCTTTTTGAGAAAGGCTATAGACCCAACGATGTGGGGGAGTCGTAGTTAACTTTCGCTGTCAAAGTACCTGGCAATTATTTCGCGCAAAAAAGCTTCCGAGCTAATTCCTTGCTGCATAGCAAGTACCTTAATTCTTTGGATATCAGAAGCTGATATTTTAATGGGAGCAAAAATTTCAGGAAATGCCCAGGCGCAATCCATACACTCAAGCTGGCAGCCTCTACAGGCAGTGCTTTTAAAGTTATTGCATTCTGCACATAGTGGTTGCCAATTATCTTCTTCATTGCCTCCACCTCTCAAACGCGGAATTTTATGATCTCGGTCGAGTCTGACAATAGGCACTTCTCTGGCACATACTGCACAACGGTGTTGATATTTATTCAAAATTCTCTGCCAAAAAGCGTCACTAATTTTGATTCTCTGTTCGCGTTTTGGACTTATTTCTATGCTTGTTAGCTGATATCTTGTTTTGCTACCGCTACCAAATCTAACTATTCCTAAAAATCCTTCTTCCCCTTGCAGCTCTCGTATGCGTCTAGGTGTATCTGCATAAGGTTCTCCTCTAAAACTGTTGATAACTTGACGTAAATGTGATAGGGGAACTACTGGCCCTGGAATACTGTGACCGGGAGGCCAAAGCGTCTCTAAAATTAATCTGTAATAATTTATATTGGCTGGCTTGGTGCTTGCAAAGCCAGCGCAAGCGTCTCCGATCCACTGTTCGCGGTTCGCCCCCATCTCACTCATGGGAGTTTGCCTCATCTCCTCGCAAAAGCCACTCTGGAGTTACTTGCAGCAGACGCGCGATCGCATCTAGCTCAAAATCTTTAAGACCACGCTTCTGACGCTCTATCTCTGAAATGTCAGACTGATCCAGTTTAATGTGAAAGTCTACATCAATTGCTGCAGCTAGATCGCTCTGCCCCCATCCGAGTTTTTCACGAGCCTGCTTGATTCGCGAGCCGCTAATATTAGCTTCGCCCATCTGATAAAGATGTTTTTAAACTACGATTGAGGATGATATCTTGTGGTGTAGCAGTTTTGTAGACGAAAATCGTCTATAAAGCTGATTAAGTCTACAATCTGTGTAAATAAAGAACTATCATTAAAATGCGAGTTGCGTCATTTTTTTCAGGTATTGGCGGTTTCGATCTAGGCTTTGAAAAAGCGGGAATGAATGTCGTATTTCAATGCGAAATAGATAAATATTGCCAACAAATATTAAAACGTCACTGGCCTCAAGTACCTATTTATGAAGACATCAGAACCCTCACACATTCAACTATCCCTGCCGCTGATTTATGGTGTGCAGGATGGCCCTGCCAAGACCTTAGCAATGCCAACACAGAAAGAAAAGGACTTGCAGGAGAAAGAAGCGGACTTTTCTACAAATTTATGGAACTTGTTGCAGAAATTCAGCCAGCGTGGTTGGTCTTGGAAAATGTGCCGGGGCTGCTCTCGGCAGAGCAAGGAACCGCTCTTGAGGTCGTTATCGACACGCTGGAAGCGCACGGGTATTTGGGGGGATGGCTATCGTGTAACGCTCGACATACGGGCTTACCTCACGACCGAGACAGAGTGTTCTTTATTGCCAGTTTTAGATCGAAACGTGCCTGTAGAATCTTTACTGACAGCGGCGAATTGTCTGGGAATTCTGCGGCGCGAAAATCGAGGGAGAAGGAAACTCGATCGAGTGTTTGTGAAAGCATTATCGGAGACACTCCGCTTGTGGTACAACGTCGCGGTGGCTTCGGGTATACCTTGGCAAAAAGCATCTGCCCCACGTTACGCGCCCAAACTGGAGGACATCAAGGAGGCCATTCAGACCGACCAATACTCTGTGGCGAGAAACTTGACTTGGACAGAATGGGAAAGGCTGATGGGATTTCCTCCAGGATGGACGGTCGCCGAGGGAGACTCCTTGGTAATGCCGTTGTGCCAGGAATTGCCGAATGGATTGGAAGAAAAATCTTAGAGATTGATTCGTAATTTCAACAAACCGCTTTCGTCGCAGAGAACGCAGAGGAAGAAAATACAGATAATGAATAAGTTCGTAGTAAAAGCTTTAGTCTTTGCTTGGCTTGGGATTTGGACAAGCAAGAACTAAAGTCCTTACTACAAATTAGTTTTTCTAGACTGTCCTCAGAGGTATTTTGTTGTACCGATCCTTACAACAAATCTTTCAATTTGTCATCTTCTCCCAACACTTTGATGACCTGTTTAATCTCCTGCGTCCTGTCTTTTTTCACAATTAACGTCACATTGCCATCTCTGACAACAACCACATCTTCTAAACCAATGGTGACAATCACTTCATTGTCATCCGCTGCATAGAAAATGCTTTCCTTGGTGTCAATTCCGACGTGTTTTGCTAACTCGACATTTGGCTTGTCTCCTTGCAGCAAACGCCCGATCGCATTCCAATCCCCCAAATCGTCCCAACTAAAGCTCACAGGCAAAACACAGGCTTTTTGCGTCTTCTCCATCAGGGCGTAATCGATGCTAATTTTCGGCAATTCGGAGTAAGCAGTGGCACCTTTCGCTTCCAAAGCTGCCATCATTTCCGGTACATGATTTCGCAATTCTGTCAAGACTGTTCCGACTCGAAATACAAAGATTCCGCCGTTCCAACTAAACTTGCCGCTGGCGACAAATTCTTCAGCAGTTGTGCGATCGGGCTTTTCGGTAAATCTCGCCACCCGGTACGCCGGAAAACCGCCAAAACTGCCAATTTCCTCACCTTGTTCGATGTAGCCGTAACCAGTAGAAGCATAACTCGGTTTAACACCCAAAGTGGCGATCGCACTTTCCTTCATCGCCAACTCAGCAGCCGCCTCCAAAGTCTTGACAAACTCCTGCGGTTCCCCAATCCAGTGATCCGCCGGGAAAAAACCAACAACCGCATCCTCACCGTAACGCTTCGCAGTTTCTATAGCAGTCCAAGCCACCGCCGGCGCAGTATCCCGGCCCTGGGGTTCCGCCAGCAAATTCTCTTGAGGTAAAAGCGGCAACTGTTCCCGAACCCCGTCGGCCAACATTTCCGACGTTACCACCCACAAATCCTCCCAACCGTTACCTAATTCCAAAAGTCTTTCCGCAGTAGTCTGCAGCAAACTCTTACCGCTACCGTCGAGACTCAAAAACTGCTTGGGTCGCTGCTTGCGACTCAGCGGCCAAAAACGTTCGCCTTTACCGCCGGCGAGAATCACAGGAATTAAGGTTCTACTCATTGTTTAAAGTTTAAACAGTTCACATCTATTTTGCCTTGATAACCAGAGGGTGTTTGTAAAGAATTACTGAGAAAGATTGACTGTTGAGTGTTGACTGTTGACTGTCTCGCTATATAGCGGTTCTGTGTAACATGAGGTGCTCAGCTTCGAGCGGTAATAGGTAATAGGTAATAGGTAATTGCAGGATTGTTGACATACTCCCCAGCCTGAAGGCGTGGGGATTCTTGACACATCATTTCAACTTGCTATCCTTTGTAGTCTTACGGTCGATCCGTGTCCGTTTAGAGTCGTGGCAATGCCCTGTCCCGACTTTCTG
>NZ_JBARVX010000380.1:0-2959 GCF_049646505.1 Microcoleus sp. | reverse complement strand
GGGACTAGCTTCGCATCCACAGGGTGTCGTGACTCAAAAAACGTAGTCAGTTAAGACTTAGGCTGGTCAGGACGGCTTTGAGATTTCTCTTTCAAGCCTCACGCCTTTAGGCTGAGGTTCCTGACAGTGAGTTTTAGGGCAATTATATTTCATTTGTGAATGAATTTTTTTTTTAACCGCAGAGGGCGCAGAGGGCGCGGAGGAAGAGAAGAGAAGAGGGGTGAGGGCGAGTTTTATAAATAGATTATAGTAACTCATCGCATTTTTTACAACATCACATTCCCCGGAAATCTCTGTTTCAAAACTGGCATCACCGGACAAGGTTTTTGAGTTTGCAAATTCTCCGGTTTGTTCCAAGTAAAAGGCCCTTTATTTTCCGCAGCCATCCACAGCAAACTTTTTGCCCTAGTCATCGCTACGTAAAGCAATCTAAACTCTTCTGCTGTTTTCAAATAACCTGCTTGTTCCCACGCTTCACCGAGATTTGGTAAGGGATATTTTTCGTGCAAATCAGCTCTAATTTTTGCTCTCGCTACTTCGGCTAGGGTGAAATCTCCTAGAAATCTAGTTTGCGGCAAAACTCGCAAACTTCCGGGGATGGTTTGTTCGTGCAAAAATGGTAAGAAGACGCAATCCCAATCTAATCCTTTTGCTTTGTGCATGGTAATAATTGTTAGTTGACCTTTGCTGGTGTAGCGTTCTTCTATTTTGTCGTCTGCATCCACGGGTTCAAATCTTTCGGAACTAACAATTTCGCCGAGCACTTCTAAAATATTTTGCATTGAATTGTTGCCGGCTGTTTGGATTGCTACTCGTTCTGCTAATTTGTCGGCCGTGGCTAATTCTGTTTGGTCGTATTGCAGCGCTAGGGCTAAAAATGAGATGATTTGGTAGGGCGGTAATTCTAAGCGAGCTTGCAGCAAACCGCAGCAAAAATAGCGACATTTACGCACGGGATCTGACTGTTGCGGGTCTAGGGGGCCGGGGTACAGGAATTGTTCGGGGCTAGTTGCAAAAGCATTGTAGTCTTGTTTGGGGATGAGTTGCCGATCGCTCAAAATCTTTAAGGCTGCTTTCAGGTAATCTGGTGAGTGCGGGCGATCGAGAAATTGCAGCAATGTTAAGATTTCCCAAGGTACTTGAGAATGTCTGTCGCGTTCTCCCACATCCTCAATTTTAATCCCGTATTTACGCAAATCAAAGCTTAATCCGTGTTTTTGCGGATTTTCTAAAACTTCTTTGATAAACTTGCCCTGTTTATTTTCCCGCACCAAAACTGCCATTGATTTGAGATTTTCTAAGGGCAATTTGGGGCGATTTTCTGTATCCTTCACTTCGCCGCCTGATTCGATATTTTGGTCAGGGTTTACCCATTCAAAATCCGCAGGTAAAAATTCCTCAACTAACTCAATTACCCGCTTACCAATTAACTCAACGCTATGGTAAATATCCCTGGGATTGCACAATTCTAAGCCGCGACCAATGGGGTCGGGATTGGCATTTTGTTGGGGGTCATCGCTGGGAACTGTTTGAATAATTTGGTTGCGAAAAGGCTGTTCGGTTCCGGCTAATTCCGAGCGATTTACCCATTGCAACATAAAGTTAGCTGCATCGATAATTACCTGGCTGCTGCGCCCTGCGCCGTCCATTGTCGCTAACTTATTTTGAAGTTCGCACTCGTCACAAAATTTGTTAAAATAAATCGGATCTGCGGGAGTGAATGTAGAATTTATCGCTTGATTTGGATCGCCAACTCTGATAAAATTGGGAGGTGAGTTAAGATTGTCTGGATCTTGAGCCAATTTTTGCAAAAGTTCAGTCTGCAAAGGTGTTGAATCCTGGGCTTCGTCCTCGAAAACGGCAAATACTTGCTTTTGCTCGATCGCCTTTGCTCCCGGATTGTCCAACACCCGCAAAGCTGCTAAAATCATCTCGTCGTAATCGATAAATTCTCGACTCCTCAACAAAGTCTGATATTTTTGATATAAACCGCCAGCTACGGCTAAAATTTCATAGGCGTCGTCTGAATCTAAAGCGCCCATTTCTAACAACTGTTCGGGAAACAAACCCGAAGATTTTGCCTCGTGAATCACAGTTTTAGCTAACTGCGGCAAAATCTCCGTCCGTAAAGCCAATTGTCGCCGCACTCTCTCCGTTTCTTCTCCATCAAATTGCTGTCCTTCTAGCAAAATTTGATATCGGCGGGGATTTTCCGCAATCCACAATTCTACACAAGTGCGAATTAATCGATGACTTTGAGTCGGAGTTACTAAGGTAGAATTTTCTAAGTTTAAACCTGACAAGTCGGGATGCCGCAGTGCAATATTTAACGCTAAACCGTGCAAAGTGTGGACGGAAAAACCGCCTCGATATAAAGACAATTCTGCCAATCTTTGGCGAATTTTGCTTTTAATATTAGCAGCAGCCGATCGCGTAAATGTTACGACAATTAACTGGCGGCGGTTGTGAAGCTGGTGGCGGGCGATCGCAATTGCCGACGCAGCAGCCATTCCTGTAGACTTCCCGGCCCCTGGAACCGCTGAAACCGCAAGGGGGCCGCCCAACCAATCCGCCATCTCGTGCTGCCCCTTACGCAAGCTCTCACGAATTTTAGCGCAAGCTGAGTCCAAAAGGGCTGCCTGCTCTAACTTGGAGAAAGCGCTGTTGGGGCGATCGATCTGAATTGTCGATCGGCTAAAATCAGAATCAAATTCATCAGTCATTATTACATCCGCGTTTATCTGCGTTCATCTGCGGTTAAAAATCAAAAAATCTTCAACCTCTACCGTTTCCATTTTGGTATCGGCGAAACTAACACCATCTATCCGAGCTTAAATTAAAACCAGCATAAAATTCAATACCCAAATGTTTTTACACGAATAACCCCCAATGAAAACTCACCTCAAAACCTATTCCCCGCCGCACCAGCCCCACCCAAACCAACCCAACAACAGCACAA
>NZ_JBARVX010000379.1:0-4012 GCF_049646505.1 Microcoleus sp. | reverse complement strand
CCCTTAACAAGGGGGGGCTGGGGGGGGTTTCCGATGGGTTAAGAGCGGCTTCACTTACCCCCCCCCTTAACAAGGGGGGGCTGGGGGGGGTTTCCGACGGGTTAATAGCGGCTTCTCTTACCCCCCCCCTTAACAAGGGGGGGCTGGGGGGGGTTTCCGACGGGTTAATCCGAGCAGCTTCACTTACTTCCCCCGGAACCTTGCGGGAGTTTTCCGAGGCAGGAATCCACCACCCGTGCACGGTTTCCACCGCGCCTGTTTTAGTAGGAATTGGCAGCCAAACATCTTGATATTTCAACTGCCAATCATCTGGCGTAGTTGCGATCGCCCGCGCCGGAAAAAAGATAAACTTACCTTGCGCTCCCAATAAAAACAGACAAGCAGCAGAATAAGCGACAGCCAAAACTGTCCCCAAAGTTATCAGCGATTTCGACAAAAAGAAGAGCGGCAACTTGTTCATAGAAAATAGACACAGAAAAAATTAGCAATCGCTTAAAAGCTAACCGTCAATGATTAATTTTAGACAATTAGCCAAGATCGATTACTAACTTCCGCCGTCGCGTTCCGCCGAATTTTAAAAATTAATCCAAATCAGGGCGGTGCAAGTGCCAATTCGTAGACTGTTCGTAAGCATGAGCTACTTGAAACAACCTAGATTCTTGCAAAACATTACCAATGAGTTGTATGCCCACCGGCAGTCCTTTATCATCAAATCCGCAGGGCAAACTCAAAGCTGGCAAACCAGCCAGATTCACCGGAATAGTCATCAAATCTGACAAATACATACTCAGGGGATCGTTGAATTTTTCCCCTGCCTTAAAAGCCGTAGTCGGAGCAGTGGGACAGACCAAAACATCAACTTGAGAAAAAGCTTTTTCAAAGTCTTCTTTAATCAAAGTCCGAACTTTTTGAGCTTTGAGATAATAAGCGTCGTAATATCCAGCAGAGAGTACGTAAGTGCCGATCGCAATCCGGCGTTTAACTTCCGCACCGAACCCTTGAGAGCGAGTTTTGGCATACATATCCAAAAGATTGTCAGCATCGGGCGATCGGAAACCGTATTTTACTCCATCATACCGCGCCAAATTTGCCGAAGCTTCCGAGGGAGCAATAATGTAGTAAGTGGGCAAACCGTAGCGGAAGCGGGGACAAGAAATGACTTGAATTTCTGCGCCCAATTGTTGAAATTGCTCGATCGCCTTAGTAACAGCGTCTTTAACCCCAGAGTCCAACCCTACACCAAAAGTTTCTTTAATTACACCAATTCTAATCTGACCCTTCGGTCGCAAACTGGGTCTCAAAGCTTGAGCGTAGTCAGGAATTGGGACATTCAGACTCGTGGAATCTTTCTTGTCGTAACCAGCCACGGCCCCCAACAAAATCGCCGCATCCTCAACAGTCCGGCCAAAGGGCCCGATTTGATCCAGAGAAGAAGCATAGGCCACCAAACCGTAACGAGAAACCAACCCATAGGTCGGTTTCAGCCCCACCAAGCCGCAAAAAGCAGCAGGTTGGCGGATCGAACCCCCAGTATCCGAACCCAAGCTCGCGACGCATTCTCCGGCGACTACGGCTGCGGCAGAACCGCCAGAAGACCCTCCGGGCACCCGCTCCAAGTCCCAAGGATTCGCAGTCACTTGATAGGCAGAAGTTTCCGTCGAACTCCCCATTGCAAACTCGTCCATATTCGCCTTGCCCACAATCACCGCACCGGCGGCTTTGAGTTTGGAGACGACGGTTGCATCGTAGGGAGGCACAAAATTCTCCAAAATCCGAGAGGCGCAGGTTGTAGGAACGCCATCGGTACACATATTGTCTTTAACGGCGATCGGGATGCCGGCCAAGGGCCCAATTTCCTCACCGGCGGCGATTTGGGCATCCACTTTGTGGGCCTGGGCCATTGCGCTGTCTGCCGTCACGCACAGAAAGCTTTTCAACTTCGGCTCTAGCTGGGTAATTCGGTCTAATGTTTCTTGAGTAATTTCCACAGCAGAGCGTTCTTTATTGACCAGTTGTCGGTGCAACTCGCGGATGGATGCCATGCTCGTACCTTTATCAATTCTACTTTCGGCCACTTAGTCAATATAGCTGGCAATTGCACCTGCTTACAGCCTCTTCCTTATCTGCGTCTACCTGCGCGCATCTGCGTTAAAAAAAAGCCACCTATTTGCCCCAACGATCCCAGGAAAAAAATTTCATCCGGAATCATCCCCAAAACCAGAGATATATGCTAAGAAGTTCCCGATGCCCCGTTGGAGGAATGCCACCTAAAGCTCACCTAGAATCTCACCTGACGGCAGAGGAACTCAAACTTCGCTACCGGCAGGCACAAAACACCACAGAGTCCCGCCGCTGGCACTTGCTGCTGTTAGTTTCCCGAAATTGGACTATCAAACAAGCAGCCCAAGTTGTAGGTCTCAACTACGACTACGCCAAAGAAATTGTCCAGCGCTACAACCGAGAAGGGCCTGACTCCGTGAGAAACCGCAGCGGAGACCGCCAGCCCCCTCCTGCAAAATCCTTGCTGAATCCAGAACAGCAAGAAGAACTGCGACAAGCGCTGCAAGGCCCCGCCCCCGACGGCGGAGACTGGACAGGCCCCAAAGTAGCTCTCTGGATTGCCGAAAAGATCGGTAGCGCTCATGTCTGGCCCCAACGCGGCTGGGATTACCTCAAGCGGTTGGGTGTTAACTGGCGGCGGCGCAAAAAGTAGATTGTTCGCAATATTTTAGAGGGAGTCGATCGCCATTGAGTGCGATCGACCCCCTTTATTTTTGCATTGGGCATTGGGCATCGGGCATCGGGAATTGGGCATTGGGCATCGGGCATCGGGAATTGGGCATTGGTCAAAAGAACAGGTGCGCCGCTCTTTGTTGAGGATTGTCGATGTATCCGCACCCTACGGCTAAAATCCCAAATCCCAAATCCCAAATCCCAAATCCCAAATCTCAAACCGTTTGACTCTTGTAACAATAGCTGCTTAGATTGAATTTGGTTGTGTTGAGGATGTCGAATATATGCGAGGAATCGGGCGTTTTTTGTCGATCGCAAACAAGATGGCGGCAGTAGTCGCCGGCATCGGACTGGTTCAGGTGTTAACCATCGCCAGTTCATTCTCTCAATCATCTAACCCGCGTTCCCTAGACGAACTCTACAAAATTCGCGATCGGCTCGTCACCGAATTAGAACAACCAGCCTCTGGCTCCCCAGAACCAACCCTGCTTTCCGGCTTAATTCCCCTCGGCGGCAATCCCCAAGAAAAACTGATACAACAGTTGCAAGCGGTAGATGTACAAATATTAGTAGAACAGAGAGCTAACGACAATTTGCAGCAAGCAGTCCGCTTAGCCAACCGAGCCGTAGAAACTGGAAAACAGCAAAATCAGTCGATCGCATCTTCGCAACAAACTCAATTTTTGTGGCACCAAGCCCTGAACAACTTGCAGGAAGTTCCCCAAAATTCCTTTTTAGCTCCTTTCAAAGCATCAAAAGCTCAAGAATACCGGGAAAACTTCACAGCAGCCACCTCTCAAGTGCGGCAAGCAAAATCTGATTTTTTGGCTGAAGTGGCGCGGGAAAGCGGTTTGTCAGAGAAGGCTTCGATCGGCATTTGCCACCTGTCGAGAGAGTGCGTGAACCTGCGGGGCGATGTGCCTCCTGCGAGCCCGGCCAGCTTAATTAAACTGCCGATTGCTGTCGCCCTGATGCAAAAAGTCGAACAAGAAAAAATTAGCCTAAACCAGGAAGTATTCGTCAATCGGGGCAACTTCACCGAAGACTCAGAGACGAAGATTGTGTCCGCTAAAAATTACCCGTTGAAGACACTGTTAGAAGAAATGATCGATCGCAGCAGCAATACTGCCACCAATCAACTGATCGATTATGTCGGTTCCGATTACATCAATCAATTCTTGGAAGATCGCGGCTACCAAGTAACCCGCGTTAACTTCAAATTAATGGGGGAAAAAATTATGCCAACCAACCCCGGTTCCGGCCCAAACCGCTTGACGGC
>NZ_JBARVX010000378.1:0-13555 GCF_049646505.1 Microcoleus sp. | reverse complement strand
GTTTGCAAAAATTGCCGCACTTGTTCGACAGCAGCGGTGAGAATTTCTTCTAAATTGAGGGAGGAGCGAATGCGATCGAGCATGGCAACTACCAGCCGCTCTCGCCTTAATTGGTGCAGCAGCGCCATCTCGGCTTGTTTGCGTTCTGTGATGTCGGTCATTACTCCCACTAACCCGATTAAATTTCCAGTTTCATCTTTAATGCAGTCGGCGCGAAATAAAGTTGTTACCAGTTCGCTGCTTTTAGTTTTGATTTTGAGTTCGCCTTGCCAAGATTTGCCTTTGCGGATCGTTTTAAACATTTCTAGCAGCACTTGAGTTTGGGAGTAGATTGCTTTTGCTCCGCCTGCTGCGTTCAGTTCTTCTGCTGTGTAGCCGTACCGCTGAATAAAGGCTTGATTGTGGTAGATCGATCGCCCTGTCAAGTCCGCAATGCCGATCGCGTCGCTGGTGCTTTCTACGGCTTGAGTCACTCGCAGCAGGTTTAATTCGGCTTGTTTGCGATCGCTAATATCAGTAATAGTGCCGATATAGCCTTTAATTTCGCCAGCATCTCCAATTTCCGCTACTGCTTGACCGATCGCCCAAATTACACGACCGTCTGGGCGCAAAAAGCGGTATTCTGATTTAAAAGGAATTTTGTCAGTAATTGCCCGATGCCATTCATTTTTCACCCGTTCCGAATCATCCGAATGAATGGCATTCATCCAGCCATTTTCAGATGCTAATTCTGCCTTTAATCCCGTGATTTCGCTCCACCGCTGATTCACATAAAAGCAATTGCCAAACGCATCGCTGTGAAATATGCAAACCGGCGATGCTTCTGCCAAAGTTTGATAGCGGCGCTGGCTCGCTCGCAGTGCTGATTCTGCTTGTTTTCTCTTAGTAATATCGCGGACTATAGAAATTATCTCTCCGCCTGCAAGCATTGTCAGCGACAATTCTTGAGGGAACTTAGTACCGTCGCCGCGCTGACCGAGCGCTTCTATATTGCAGTACCCTTTTTCCTGGATCGCCGGCATTACTTCTTGTTCAAAATATTGATTTTCTGCGTAGCTGTAGAGCATTTTCCATTTCTTGCCAAACAGTTCGCTAGCGCTAGCCAAGCCGTACATTTTCAGATAAGCCTCGTTTGAATAAATACATTCTTTGCGATCGTTAAAAATGGCAATACCGTCATAAGCAGCGCCCATTGCTACTGCTTGTTGCTGGAGTTTGGACTCGGCTTGTTTGCGAGAGGTAATATCGTGACCGACTGAGTAGATTAAACCTTCTTCGCTAAAGGGCGATGCCGTCCACAGCAGGCATTTGTAAGAACCGTCTTTGCAAAGATAGCGGTTTTCAAAGGAAATACTAGAGGTACCGGCGATTAGTTTTGCCGCTTCGGCTGCGGTGGCTTCTCGATCGTCAGGATGAACAAATTCGATCGCACGCTTGGCAAAAAGTTCAGCACTGCTGTAGCCTAGAACCGTTGACCAAGCTGGGTTCAAACGTTTGAAACAGCCGTCGAAACCGACAATGCAAAGCAAGTCTAAGGAAATCGTAAAAAAGCGATCGCGCTCTGTTTGTGCCTGCTTCAACTCAGTGATATCCATCACTAAACCGTCCCAGAGAATATCGCCTTCGCTCCCAGATTCGATCTGATTATTCAGCCTTTCCGGTCTTGATGCTCCTTGCAGCCACTTAACTTTTCCCGATGGCACAATCTGCCGCCACTGCTGCTGCCAAGGTTCCAGGGTAGCGGCTGAAACTTCTATAGATGTTTCTAAATTTAAGCGATCGTCTGCATGAATTCCGTTGAAAATAAGTTCGGCATTTTGCTCTATTACTTCTGCCTCTAATTCGTACAGTTGGCGGCAGCCTGAAGAGACGTAGGGAAAAGACCTTTGTCCAGTTGCTGAGCTTCGGAATTGATAAATTGCTCCCGGCAAGTTAGCTACCAGTTTTTGAAATCGAGCTTCGCTTTGTTCCAGGGCTCTTTGCTGCCGTCTATATTCGGTAAAATCTCTAATTGTGCCAACTATTACTTTACTGCCGTCTGCTTTTTGAAAGACGCTTTTTTTGGTAGAAATAATCCGTTCTTTGCCTGCGGTGTCTGTGAAATTTTCTTCAGTTTCCAAGCAGATACCTGTTGTCAATACTTTTTCATCTTTCGCCCAAAAAACATCAGCTTCTGATTTGGGAAAAAAGTCATAATCTGATTTGCCGATCAGTTCTTGCCGCGATTTGCCGAGCAACCGACAAAAAGCATCATTTAAGATCATCCAGCGGTGCTGCTCGTCTTTGACAAAAATCGGGTCTGGCGTAGCATTTATAGTATGGTTTAAAAATTCTTCTGATGCTTTTAGTTGGGCTTCGTAGCAGTAGCGATCGCTCACGTCCAACACTACTTCGATCATCCGGTCGATCGAGCCGTCTCGGCCGCGGATGCAGCGCAGCGAAACTCGCGTGTAAACTATTTCGCCGTCTTTTCTGAACCATCTTTTATCACAGATGTAACCGTCGCTCGTACCTGCTAAAATATGAGACAATTGTTCTATGTTAGTGCTAAAGTCATCTGGATGAGCCAACTCGATCCAGTTTTTTTGCAAAAGTTCTTCGCGCTCGTAGCCCAGCAAATTGCAAAGCGCATCGTTAACTTCTATCCAATTGCAATTTTCACCAATTGCGGGGTCAATAATTGGAGCGATAATAGCAATTCCGATCAAAGAATTTTCCACCACCGAGCGATATTTTTCTTCGCTTTTTCGCAAAGCATCTTGACTGTTCTGCCGTTCTATGGCGTAACGGAGCGATCGAATTAACAGTTCGCCGTCGATTTTTCTTTTGACTAAATAATCCTGTACGCCCACCGAAATTAACCGCAGGGCAAGCTCTTCGTCGTTTTGGGCGGTCAAAACTACGATCGGCACATTTACCCCGTACTCTTTTACCCGAACCACCGTCTCAATGCCCAGACTGTCTGGCAGTGAAAGGTCTAATAAAATGATGTCAAAAGTTTCTTGACTCAATCGCTGCTGCGCTTCGCTGAGGCGCTCAACTTTCGTCAGCAATATACGCTGCCGGCCGCTAATTCCTGACAGCAAATCTTCAATAAGCTCAGCTTCGTGAGGGTTGTCTTCTACCAACAGAACGTTAAAGCAGGTAGGAGGTACAGCTAAGTTAAAAACTGCTTTCATAATATTTACTAATTAAAGAAAAATTATCAAACTAACTTGGATTTTATCTTTTCTTGCCAGGGATGTTATTGAATTCCACCTACACATACATCGGCAGTCAGTCGATTTGAGATTTATTTGCTAAAGATGAATCTGCTAGCTTAAACTTGAGTTTAAATTTTGGGTCTTTCCACGACTTTTGTCGGGCGATTGTATCCGTTGGCGGGCGGGGTGAGATTGCGGTTCGAGCGATCGCTACAAAAATTATGTTTAAGAGTTACAGTTATATCACGAATTTACTCTGCTGTCAACGCAAAGCATTTTTTATTCTAACTTGCAATTTCACTTCTAGGTTCTAGCTTCTGCCTGAAAATATAAGAGTTAATTCAGCTAAACCTGGCTGGTAGCTTCTACATAAATGCCTGCACGATATCTCGATTAAGAGAGAGTAAAGTGAAAAGTTGAACCTTGACTCGGTTGCGACTCCACCCAAATACATCCGCCGTGACGCTGCACAATCTTTTGACAAATTGCTAAACCAATACCCGTCCCAGAATATTCTCTTTGAGTGTGCAAGCGCTGGAAAATTTGAAAAATGCGTTCTTGATGCTGCCGAGCAATCCCAATTCCATTATCCGAGACAGAAAACAACCAGTTTTCCTTTTGTTTGGCAGCGGTAATATGAACCGCAGGCGGTACATCGTGGCGATATTTAATCGCATTGCTAACTAAATTTTGAAAAAGCTGTACAATCTGAGAAAAATCCCCCGTTACCGTTGGTAATTCGCTGTAGGTAACAACAGCTTGACTGTCGCGGATAGCGCCTTGCAGGTTGGCGATTGCGTGGTGGACTGCCTGATTGCAATCTGTTAGTTGAAAAGGTTTCTGACTGCGGCCAACTCGCGAATATTCGAGCAAATCGTCAATTAAAGTTTGCATTCTCGTGCAGCCTTGAACAATATTGCCGATAAACTTACTAGCTTGACTGTCGAGTTGGTCTTTGTAGCGTTTTTCTAAAAGTTGAGCGTAGCTGGCAATTGTTGCTAAAGGCGCTTGTAAATCGTGAGAAGCTACATAAGCAAATTGTTCTAATTCCGCATTTGAACGCGCCAATTCTTGATTGGATTTCAACAGAGCAGATTCGGCGCGCTGGCGGTGAGATATCTCTTGTTGGAGGAGCAAATTTTGCTCTTGCAAAGCTTTTTCAACGGCGAGGCGGTTGCTGATTTCTTGTTGCAGGATTTGGTTTTTTTCGTGAAGATTTTTCTCAACGGCTAAGCGGCTGCTAATTTCTTCTTGAAGCAGTACATTTTGTTGTATTAGCTGCTTTTGTAAATTCCGCAAAGTGAGGTGACTTTCGATGCGGGCGAGCACTTCTTCAAACTGAAACGGCTTGCTGATGTAGTCAACTGCTCCTACAGCAAATGCGTTTACTTTATCAAATAATTCATCTTTAGCGCTGATAAAAATTACGGGAATTTCTTTAGTTTTTGCTTCAGATTTTAGGTGCTGACAGACTTCGTAACCGTTCATTTCCGGCATCATGATGTCGAGCAAAATCAAATCCGGCGGATTGGAATTGCAGGCTCTGAGAGCCATTTGCCCGTTAATCACGCAGCGGGGCGCGTACCCCCGATGAGTCAACATCGTAGACAGCAGGCGCAGGTTTTCTGGCGTATCGTCTACTACTAAAATGTTTCCTAATAGCTTTTCTGGGTGCTGATTGTTCATTGATTATTTTCCTAAATATAAAGTCATTAGTCATTGGTCATTAGTCATTGGTCATTAGTCATTGGTCATTAGTCATTGGTTATTGGTTATTGGTTGTTGGTTATTGGTTGTTGGTTATTGGTTATTGGTTATTGGCTGTTGGTTATTGGTTATTGGTTATATCGTGTCCGATGGATTGAAAACAATAAGATTGGAGCGCAGGCGCGATCCGTTTTTGTTGTGGTGAGCGATCGGACATGATATCATCAGTCATTAGTCATTAGTCATTAGTCATTAGTCATCAGTCATCAGTCATCAGTCATCAGTCATCAGTCAGTAGGGGCGGTGCCAAGAGTGCCCGCCCTCCTGCCGTCATCAGTCATCAGTCATCAGTCATGTTTTGCTGTCGCCTCCGAGCTTTCGGTACAACGTCATCAGGAAGAAGAACCCCCCCTGCCCCCCAAGGGGGGAAGGAAGAAGGAAGAAGGAAGAAGGAAGAAGAAAAAAAATAAAAGGAACAGGAAAGCAGGAAAAATGAATTTTTCGGAAGGGTTTCAGTAATTAAGAACTTCCTCACCATTTTGGGGTTGTTATGTTTTATTTTTCAATCCTGCAAAAAAATGTTTAATTGTAGGAAATTTGGGGAAATAAAACGAGCGATTTGCTCGCCAACCAGTTGTTTAGCCGTTTTTTTGAGCAATTGCTGCGATTCTTCGTTTACCAATCTTCAAACCTCCAGCAGCAGAGTCAAAGCGTTATTGTACCAAGTCAATCCTTTATCTAAAACCTTAAATCCAGCTACTTTGCACATAGATTCTAACGCAGAAGCTGTAGGCAGCCACCACCACGGCCCAAAGTCGTTGATATCAAAAACTGCTTTTTCAATTATTCCGAGAATTGGTGTGCCGTAGGTGTACTGCTGCCAGTAAGCTGCTAAGATAGCTCGTTCTGCTTCGCCCAAAGCGGGCATGAAGATTACTCCTGAAGCTGGAATTTCGTAGCGCCCCCGCTCGTTTTCTATAACTTCTTGGGTAATCGCTGAAGTTAAGATTAAATACTGCCCTGTTATTTGACGCAAGCTGGTTAAAATTTGTAAAGGGTGTGGGTGATGGTACAAAACTCCTGCACAGTGGACTACATCATAAGGTTGGCCAATTTCTGCAAGCTGAATCTGAGTTATATCTCGACTGATACAATTATAATTAGCAATATTTAAACTTGCCATGCGATCGCGAAAATCTTGCCAAATTTCTTGTGATGCGGGCGTGACATCAATCATTGTTAGAGAAAGTGCACCGTATTTGCTTGCTACAGATACTTTTTCGTTGACGCTTCCCCACAATCCGCCGACTTCTGCAAAAGTGTGATTTTTGACGACTCTGGCAATGTACCGATCGCGAATATCGTCAATTTCCAACTCTAATAATAAACTGCGATCGCCCCTTTGATTTTCGATGTCTAAAATTTCCGCTAATTTTGCGGATATTGCGGGATCTTTGGGCCGGACTTCTAATGCCATCACGTACAAAACAGCCGCTTCGTCAAGCCGATCGCTCTCGGCAAACTTTTGGGCAATTTCGCAGTAAAATTCAGGAGAGTGCAGCGGCTGCAATGCGTGGTGATAGTAGCTGGTGGCTGCGTCTAAATTTGCTGGAGTTCTTTTGAGCAAAGCATTGCCCAGCTTGGTGTAAATGTTCGGGAGAGCGGGTTCGATTTGCAGCGCGCTAAGGTATGCCCAAACAGCCTCGTTCCAGTCGTGCTGCTGGGTCAGAGCATCGCCTAAATTGTAATAAGACCAAGCAAAATTTGGGTTGAGTTCAATAGCGCGCTGATAAGCGGTAGCTGCTGCTTTCCACTGCTGGGTTTTCAACAGCGTTTCTCCTAAATTGTGGTAAGTCCAAAAAAAATCTGGATTGAGTTCGATCGCCCGCTGGTAGGCGAAGGTTGCCGCCAACCAATCCTGGAGTTTAACTAAACTCAAAGCTAAATTATAATGAGACCAAAAGAATTCGGAATTAAGGGCGATCGCACTTTGGTAGGCTGTGGCAGCTTCCGACCATTTTTCGAGTTGAAAAAGCGCCTCTCCCAACTTGTGAAAAGATCCAGAATAATTCGGGTCTAATTCAACAGCCTGCTGGTAGGCTGCGGCGGATTCAGACCATTTTTCTAATTTACCGCAAGCTTCGCCGATGCTGTAGTAAGACCAAGAAAAATCCGGGTTAATTTCCACAGCAGTGCGGTAGACAATTACAGCTTCTTGCCATTGTTCTAATTCCAGCAGAACTGCGCCTAAATTGGAGTAATACCAAAATGAATTAGGATTTAATTCAATACTTTCGCGGTAGGCTTTTTCTGCTTCTCGCCAGAGTTTTTTGGCTCGCAGGACATTTCCTAATTTGTAATAAAACTCAGAAATATCCGGTTGAAGTTTAATAGCTTTGCGGTAGTTAACAATAGCCTCTTCCCACTGTTCGAGCTCGCTAGCAGCTTCCGCTAATTTGCAGTAAGCTTCACAACAACTAGAGTTTAAATAAATCGTCCTGTGGTAACAAACTATGGCTTTTTCTGGCTTGTTGAGCGCCAACAAAGTATTGCCCAAATCGAGATATTCTGACGCTATTTCTATCGGTCCTATCAAAAGTGCTTGATACCAGCAATCTGCTGCTTCGTCAGCTTTACCGAGTTGGGTAAATATGCGGCTCAAATTGCGGTAAAATCCTGCAACGTCGGGTTGCAGGGAGATAGCTTTTTGGTAATAGGCGATCGCCTCTTGCCACTGTTGCAAACTAGCGCTGAGGGTGCCGAGGTTAGCAAAAGCTTCGGCAAAATCGGGTTTGCGGGCGATCGCAACTTTATACCAATAGCGCGCGTCTTCTAGATTGCCCTGAGCTTGCAGCGCCTTCCCTAGGGTTTTGCAAGTCTCGGCAGAATCGGGGTGCGATGCGAGAATTTGGTGGCAAAGTGCGATCGCCTCCTCCAACTTCCCTAAAGCTAAATATATTTCTGCCTGCTGCTGAAAATTCACTTGCACTGTTTCTGAATTCACTTACTGCGTTCCTGTTGAGTAATAATGACCTGTATAATTGTAGGGCAAAACTTGTCTAGTTTCAAAATCATGCACAGACATCTGCTTTGCTGTAAATATCGGAGCGCCTGCTGGGCATTTGTGCGGTGGAATTTGAAGTAAATTTGCACAATATAAATTGAGTAGAAACTGAGATATTATACCATTTGTGGAACAGGCATCTTGCCTGTTCTGAACAATAGTGCCGCGATGCCCACAAAAAAATCACTCTTTGTGGAACAGGCATCTTGCCTGTTCTTAATAATGGTACAAGATGTGATGTAAAAACCAATTTCGATTAAACTAAGATAGCAACAGGTTAACAGCGAGGTAAATAATGTCAGCAGCGACTCACGCACCGCAAGTCAGCGTAATTATACCAGCATACAATGGCGATCGCTACATCGCGCAAGCAGTAGAAAGCGTCCTAGCGCAAACTTTGACAGATTGGGAAATCGTCATTGTAGACGACGGTTCGACAGATGAGACACATCAGGTATTGCAACCTTATCTGGACAAAATTCGCTATGTATATCAAGAAAATCGAGGAGTAGCAGCCGCCCGCAACCGAGGAATTCAGGAAGCAAAAGGCGAATTCATAGCATTTTTAGATCAAGATGACTTCTTTGAACCAGATAAATTAGCCGCACAAATAGCACTGTTTCGATCCTCACCATCTTTAGGAATTGTCAACAGCGGCTGGCGTTTAGTTAACGAGCAAGGCGATGCAATTTCAGATATAACACCTTGGCTGTATTTCCCCAAATTAAACTTAGAAACTTGGATAGTACAAATGCCCGTACTTCCCAGCGCCATGATGTTTTCGCGCCAGTGGCTGGAAATTGCCGGCGGGTTTAACTCAGAGTTTGATTCAGTAGACGATTCAGATTTAGTGCTGCGTTTAGCAGTGCTGGGTTGCGAAGCAGCTTGGCTGCCTCAAATCACAGTATCCTACCGCCAGCACGACAAAAATGTATCAATCAAAAAAGCCCTGAAACAAGCAAATCTTTTTATTACCTTAAAACAGCAATTTTTCGCCAAACCCGATTTGCCGCAGCACATCCGCGAATTAGAAAATCCGGCTTTCTACGAAGCATTGACTTGGATGGCGTGGCAATTGTACTATAGTAACTATCCAGTTGAGGCGGTTGATTTTTTTCAAAAATCTCTCCGCTACAGTCCCTATTCTGCCAGAAAAACAGTTACAGATTGGCTCAAACGTCTGGGTGCTATTGCCCAAGTTTACGGAAAAACAATCGACTTTCAAATATTAAGAAACCTATCAGAATGGAAACAGTTAATGGCTAGCATACTTTCTTCAAAAAAACCCAGAGTCAGCGTCATTATCCCGGCGTACAACTGCGAACGCTACATTGCCAGAGCCGTAGAAAGCGCGATTAATCAAACTTACAAAGACTGGGAAATCATAGTCGTAGACGACGGTTCTACAGACAGTACAAGTCAAGTTTTAGATGTTTACCGGGATATCATTCAGTACGTCTATCAGGAAAATCAAGGCGCAGCAATAGCTCGGAATCGCGCTTGCGAGATTGCCAAAGGCGAATTCTTAGCTTTTCTGGATGCTGACGACTTTTTTCTGCCAGAAAAACTTGCCAAACAAATTGCTTGTTTTGAAGCTGACCCCTCTTTAGGCATGGTACAAAACGGCTGGTTGATGGTTGATGAAACCGGAAAAGATATCTACGCATCCGTGCCTTGGGAAGAGTCGCCAAACTTAGATTTAGAAGCCTTTGTTCTGTTCAAAAGCGTGCGTCCCAGCGCGATGATGCTGCGGCGCGAGTGGTGGGAACGTCTGGGCGGTTTTGACCCTCGCTTTCCGCCAACCGAAGATTTAGATTTTGCTTTGCGTTTGACTTTAAAAGGCTGCAAATGTGCTTGGTTGAAAGAGGTATTAACCTGCTACCGCCAGCACGATAAAAATTTGATGTCCGGCGGGCAGAAAGTGATGAAAAGTATGGAAATTGTGATGGAGCAATTTTTCGCCAGACCAGATTTGCCCGATCGCATTCGCAAATTAAAAAAGGCAGAACGTTACAAATGTTTGGTGTGGATAGCGTGGCGGATGTACCGCGACGGATATTTGGCAGAGATGGTCGAGTGCCTGCAAAAATCTCTGTACTATACTCCTTTTACTGGCTCGGAAACTGTTTTCAAATGGTTGGAAACTTTTAGAGTTTCTTCCGAAGAATACAGCAATAGTTTTGATGCTTATGCCTTGACCAATTTACCAGAATGGCAAGACATAGTTGTAGAGGCTGTCAACAATACCTATCAATTTAAATCGGCCCCTAGTTCAAATTACCGCAAGCTTGCAGGGCACGTACTCCTGTACGCAGAAGACCACGGAATCGGCGGTTTGGCGCAGTTCAACCACTCGCTGCTTTGCAAATTAGCAGCCGACGGCTACCGAGTTACTAGCGTACAAACTAAAACTTCTAATCCTTTAATTACCGAACAGCAGCAGCTAGGTATCGAGCATATTTGGCTGGAGTTCGACACGATGAAGGAGTTTTTGCGAATTGCTTACAATTGTGCGGATGCTGAAAGAATTTACGCGGAAGCTCAACCGGATTTAATTATCTTTAGCGATGGCTGGCCGATCGCAAATTTTGCTGCAAAACAAGTTGCGATCGAGCAAAACATACCTTATGTAATTACTCTCGGTTATATCGATCGCACTTATCAACATTTCAACCGCGGCGATCAAGTTCCCTATTTCGATGCAGTCGCCTATCAGTACGATTTAGCCAAATCCGTCATCGCTGTTTCCCACGAAAATTTAAACTTGTTCAAGAGTTTGTTTAAAACACCTCTGGAACAGGGAAAAGTTATTTATTACGGCAGGCCGGAAAGTTATTTTGAACCGCCCAATCTTTCCAACCGCCAACGCTTGCGCCGAGAACAAGGAATCCCCGAAGAAGCTGTGGTTTGTTTCACGGCGGCGAGACTGACTCCAATTAAAGGATATCAGTATCAATTGCAGGCGATCGCCCAACTGAAAAATCTGCCAATTTGGTCGCAGCTATACTTTGTGTGGGCCGGCCCCGGTGCTGCAACTCACGACAATATGGAGCCGGAATTGAGAGCAACTGTTAGCGAATTAGGAGTCACCGAACAAGTTAAATTCTTAGGCCAGCGGTGGGATATTGCCGATTGGTTAGATGCCAGCGACATCTTTATTTTATCTTCCGAAGCCGAAGGAATGCCGCTCGCAATTATGGAAGCAATGGCGAAAGAACTGCCCGTAATTGCCACAGCAGTCAGCGGCATTCCCGAAGAGTTGGGAGACACCGGAAAGTTAATCGCCGACCCAAAAATTGACCCGAAACAGACAGCGCGAGAGTTAGCAGAAACGGTAGAACTATGGGCGGAAAATCCCGAATTGCGGAGGCTTGCAGGACAAGCTTGCAAATTGCGGGCTGCAGAAATGTTCAAGGAAGAACGGATGCTTGTGGAATACGCAGAAGTTATTGCAGAAGTCTTATCTGCTAGCAGCAATCGAGATAAATTTGCGCTCGCCCCCAAAGTCCAAAAGCAGATTCAGCAAGTTGACAGTATGCTCAATTACTATTATTTAGTATGGCAGGCATGGCAAGCTTTCGATCGCGGAGATATGTCCGGAATGGTGGAGAAGTTGCAGTTATCATGGAAATGCACGCCGCTGTTTACAACGGAAACTATTTTGAGCTGGATCACGAATTTTGTGACACTATCTGCCGAAAAGGGTGTTAAACTTGATACTCGCTCGCTAGTTGATTCTGAAGCTTGGCAAGAATTGATAGAATCAATCCAGGGTTTTGAAGTTGCCTTGTCTGTTCGTTAAGACTGCTGCGAGTCTAATCTCAAAAAACAGTTTGTAGTAAGGAGTTTAGTCCTGCTTAGTTGGTAGTAAAAAATTGCATTCCTTCTAGATTTGTAGTGAGAACTTCAGTCCTTTTTATACCAAATTCATAAAATAGCGCTACATATCTACCCCCCCCCCACCCCCCCTTATAAAGGGGGGGAGTCAAACTTTCAGTAGCAGCATAACTTTATGAAATTGGTATGATCTAACATCTTTTAGGAAAAACAGAAGTCCTCACTACAAACTTACTAAGGTTTGTCATTGCTTCCTGTTGTTCACTTCGCCAGCAAATACAATATGCAATTCACCTTCAAGTTCAAACCTATTAACAAGCTGCTGCCAATTTGCTTGGCGGTGGTAACTGTCCTGTTAATTGCGTATTTTGGGCAGCAACCAACTGTTGCTCAAGTGCGATCGAACATCACAGTAGATTTTGGACAACCAGCCGTCGGTATAACGTCCATGAGCGGCATCTTGCACGGCATCGACCCCAGCAAGCCCCCAGACAACTTAATCAAACCCTTGCAGCCGAAGCTGTGGCGGGCGGGAAGACTCGATATTTACGATCGAGTAATCGCCAGCGGAGCCGAATTTCAACTATTAGTTAGCGACCTCTGGGGCTACGGCAGCAATCCCAAAGGCTGGCCCTATCAAGATTATCCCGCGTGGGAAGCATTCATCCGACAGTTAGCCCAACAAAATAAAGGCAAAAAAATTATTTGGGATGTATGGAACGAACCCGATTTAAAAAATCCATTTTGGAATGGTAGCAGAGAACAATTCTTTGAAACTTACAAAATAGCTTACAAAATTCTGCGGGAAGAATTGGGGCCAACAGCGGTGATTGGCGGGCCGAGCATTAGCACTTACAACAAAGAATACCTCACCGCCTTTTTGGATTACTGCAAAGCTAACAAACTGGAAGTAAATTTCTTAGCTTGGCACGAACTCAACGATACCATAATTTTATTTGTGGACGACCACGTATTCGATGCCAAGCGCAATTTTCAACAAAGTCCATTTTACAAGGAACTGAAATTGCAAAAAATTTACGTTAACGAAATTGTCGGGGAATTAGCTCAATATCAGCCGGGGGAAATTTTAGGTTATTTGTATAACTTAGAGTTTGCAAAAGCTGACGGTGCTTGCAGGGCTTGTTGGGATACAACCGGAGCTCAAAAAGTTAGCAATTGCTTCAACAATACGCTGAGCGGGATGGTTACGCCTAATACTTTTGAGCCTAGGGCCGCTTGGTGGACATACAAAGCTTATGCTGACGGAGTGAATTCGCGGGTGCTGAGCCGATCGGATAACGATCGCCTTGTCGCTTTAGCCAGCAAGTCAACTCCTGAAGGTAAAGCACAGGTACTTTTAGGTTATTTCGATCCCAATTATTCCTCGGCCACAACCGTTACCTTGAATCTTGCCAATTTGCGGCAATTAGGTATTGAAAAAGGTCAGAAAATTAGTCTGAAATTAGAGAAGATTCCTAACAATCTAGAAGGCGCTGTGCCGAAGCTTATTACTGTCAAAGAAGAAACTTTTTCGGTTGGGGGAAATAACTTGAATTATGTTATTCCTAATTTCAAGGTTCATGAAGGTTATGTGTTGACGGTTAGGTAATATGGCGGTTTCAACCGCCAGACAGTTCAACGAAAAGGTCGGCAGAGCCTCCAGATATGCGTTCCCAGGCAGAGCCGGGGAACGAGTAGAAAGTCCCCCTTCTTAAGGGGGAGTTAGGGGGATCTAGCCTAGGCG
>NZ_JBARVX010000377.1:0-12583 GCF_049646505.1 Microcoleus sp. | reverse complement strand
ATACCAATTTCATAAAGTTATGCTACTACTGAAAGTTTGACTCCCCCCCTTTACAAGGGGGGGTTGGGGGGGGTAGATATGTAGCGCTATTTTATGAATTTGGTATTACAAACGCTGCACCATATTTTGCCAATAAAAATCCCGCTCTTGTGGAACGGGAAAGTCATCAGGGTGCATCTATACATATATGACTATAACTCATAGGGGGTATAACCCCTCGTAGCTGTATTCAATCTTTACAATCAGCCGAATTTTGTAAAAATCGAGGCTTTTATTTGACTTATAAACCGTTTTATGATATGAAAATGGAAAATCCTGAAATTTATAAAATTAAGTAAATTTTTTCTGATATCAAATCCTCTCTTCATCGGAATACTAAATTCGAGTCAACAGCCAACAGTCAACAGCCAACAGTCAACAGCCAACAGCCAACATCATTCCGGCGTAACCGGAAATGATATGAATCATCGGAACTTTAATCAGCTTTACCGTGCTTCGGCAAATGGTGCAGCAAGTACCACAGCACGGCTAAATTTGCGATAAATACCGCTAACTTAAGTAAAGTTAGTCCCTGAAATAACTCATATATTTCTGGCGGGATACTGATTCCTACCAAAACTAACACCAAGATGGTTGCCCAACCTTTTTGATACCACAAACCAAGAGCCTCAACAGCCGTCAAACCTGCATAAAATCCGGCAGCAAGTCCGCTAAAAAGTAATGTTTTAGGCTTGACAATGAGAAATTTATCTAGTAATAATTCAATAATCTTAAGCTTGGTTTCTAAGAGATAAGATTCCGAAAAATTCTCCAAAATTTTATGGTTTTTTAGCGCGAAAAGCAAAGCTATCGAAGTTACTGTCAAGAGGGAAGCGACAAAAGCTTTGTAGGCGACAATTGCGATTAAACCAGGAGGACGCTGTTTTTTCACGTAAATTCTAGAAATATCAATAAGTGGCGATCGGTTTGTGAAAAAAGAAGTTTGGCTGACTCGCAGTGTAGGAGATTTAATATCAAATTCGGTTGTGTCAGTATGATAACTAATAGGTTTTAAGATCGAATGAACCGCGAGGCACGCTAACGCGAAGACGGAAGAGAAAGAATAAGATGCTGTGCTTATTATCCTTTGCTACCGGATTTGATATCACCGACTTAAGAGATGGTAAAAATTCAGTAGGTGCGCCAGCAACGAGTCGATCAATTATATAGAAAATAACGCGCTGCTGCTGCACCGTACTGAGCTGTTAAGATTGAGGATAATGTTGTGCTAAAAAAGAGATAGCAGCAGCCCGATCGCCCAAATCGCCATCCAGCGAAGCCGCCAACAAATCATCCAACATCCGTTTAAACCCAGGCCCCGGCTTGTAACCCAAAGCCTTCAAATCGTTGCCGTTTAGAGGCGGCTCAACATTCGCCCACTTGGTGAGATATTCCCAAATCTGGCGGCGGATACTTCGGGGGCTTTTTAGGGCGATCGCCATTAACACCGGCAACTCATAATTCCTCAGCAGCATCACCAATTGACTCGGTAACTTGCACTTCGGCAAATTTTCTGCTAATTCCTGATTTGTAGCTTCTAAAAGTTCCAGCCGCTTGATGCTGTCAGCGGGTAACTGAAGATTTGCAGCTACTTTACCCCGATATTCCGGTGCTAAATAAGCGATCGAAACTTCCAGCCGCATCAGCCAATCGGAAATTTTGAGAATTGGGCATTGGGAATTGGGAATTGGGAATTGGGCATTGGGCATCGGGAATTTTTTAACTACTTGTTTCTTAATTCCATCGGTTACATCCGTTACATCCGTTACAGAATCCGCTGCCGAACCTTCTTCCTTCTTCCTTCCATTCAAACACCGATCGAGCAAACGCAATTGCCGCCACAACTGGCGATCCAATTCCAAAGTAGGATGAATGCAGCGCAAAGCCTGCAAATCTCCCAGCATTTGCAGGGCAGCCTTCCAGTAAGGTGATTGCAAAATGTACCTCAATTCACTTTTGAGCCGAGTTTCCAAAGCCGGAGCTCGGCCGTTTTCCCCTTGAATGCGGTAATAAATCCCGCTTTCGAGGGCGTGGCGGATGTATCCTTCAGTCTGCGGCTCGATCGCAAATCCCAACCGCACCGCAAACCGCACAGCCCGATAAATTCGCGTCGGATCTTCGATAAAACTGTTAGCGTGCAAAACTCTAATTTGGCGCGCTTCCAAGTCTCGCAAACCGCCAAAAAAATCCAACAATTGGCCGCTGTTAGGAACACCCAACCGCACAGCCAGCGCGTTAATTGTAAAATCCCTGCGGTACAAATCTTGACGGATCGAACTCGCTTCAACTTCAGGATTTGCAGCCGGATAAGGATAAAATTCAGTACGAGCCGTAGCGATATCCAGCCACAGCGAGCCGAAAACAGAGTCTTTGTTCCACAGTAGCGCGGCGGTTTTAAAATCACCGTGAACATCCAAACGCGACTCTGGGTAAAGCTTTTGTAGCGATGCAGCCAACTCGACACCTGCACCGGAATCGTCGGCGCTGCGGTTTCCATCGACTACCAAATCAATGTCTGTTAGCGCCAATTTATCGTCCGTTGCTAAGAGTAAATCCCGCACTGCTCCGCCGACAATATAAAGTTGCCACCCGCGCTCTCTGGCAATATTGGCCGCGATCGACAATAATTGCCATAATTCGGGACTAATGCGCGATCGCAGCAACTGCTCCACGGATGCGGGTAGGGGACAATAGGACAATTCTCCGTTACTGCCGCTGTCTCGCCCTTTTTGCTGGTGCAATTCCCGCAACACGTCGGTGCGAGTCACAATTCCCACAAGTTGGTCGTTTTCCAATACTGGCAAACGCCCGATATGGTATGTCACCATTAAATCTTCAATTTCTGGCAGCAAGGTATCGGGGGCGATCGTTTTTAGCTGCAGAGTCATGTAACCCTTGACGGGGGCGTGACTGAAACCGTGGTGCAGGGCGATGTCAATGTCGCGGCGGGAAATAATGCCGGCAAGCCGTAGCTTGCGGGGCTCCCAGCCATCGCCCGCATCGACCACGCAAAGCCCCGAATGCCCGTAACGCAGGAGGATACGGTGAGCTTCTCCCACGGAGGTTTCCGGGCGAATGCTCCGCACTGGAGAGGACATTAACTCGCGGGCGGTGGGAGGGTGAGGGATTTGAGCTTTTAATTCATCAGCTAACTGATTTAAAGTCGCGAGCGGGTCAACATCGCGGGTGGCGAGGGATGCGGCGCTGGCGTGGCCTCCGCCGCCGAAAGGTTTGAACAGTTCGCTGAGGTTGGTGCTGGAAATGCGCGATCGACCGATAACGGTTAATCGGTTGGAAACTGGCGGTTGGGCGCTGTTGCTGCTGTTTTCGTTTTCACTAATTTTATAAACATTGCCTAAAAGTAGAGCATCGGCTTCAGTCAAATCGAGCAAGCGGGAAGCTAGGGAAGAAAGTCCGGGAACATAGTCCTCAGTAGATAGCAGCACCCAAGCTACTGTATAACCGTGCAAAGTTTCCGATCGCAAATTCTTCAGCGATTCTTGCAGCAAATCCTGCAATTGAGGAGACAAAGCGGGTTCTACATACTCAGCGATTACCGGCAAACTCGATCCCTGTTCCATCAACCAGGCTAAAGCTATGGCATCTCGCGCCGTCGCGCCCTCAAAGGTTAGGGAACCCGTATCGACGTGGATGCCCAAGGCCATGACTGTAGCTTCTGAAGGCAGCAGGCGGGATGCTGTGTTGCCGTTTTCTGCGGCATTTTTGAGCTTTTCTCGCAGTTTTTCGACAATTAATGTAGTGGTTGCTCCGACTGCTTCGATTTGGGTAACTGTGGCGGGTATGTCCAAATCGGCTTGCAGGTGGTGGTCGAAAACAGCTATTTCGTTGATGTGCGGCAAGTCTAGCCATTCGGCGGCTTTTCCCAAACGATCGCGCTGCGAGGCATCTACTATACTAATCGATCGAATTTGTGACGGATTTACCGATCGGCGTTCGATCAGCGGATACTCGTCGCGGTGCAGCGCCAAAAAATCCCGCACTGTCGGGTGACATCCGCCCGCCAGCACGATTCTGGTACCTGGGTGCAGCACGCACAGTCCCACCGCAGCGCCCAAGCTGTCAAAATCTGCTGTTGTGTGGCACAAAACTAAGTCCATAGCCGAAAATCCCGCATCTCTCACTCCCACAGTAGCAATTTCTCGCGCTCTGATACTCGATCGGGCGATCGGGCTTTAACCGAGGCCTGTCAACTGAGCCCGCAAAACCGCTCTGAGACTTCACTCCCTGCTTTCGGTGGGGTTTTTACCTGGTTGTTGACACGGCTTTGGGTTTTAACTTAACCTTGAGAGTTTTCTGTGCAGTAGCGAACAATGATAAAATTGGTAACAATCTCAAGAGCTGCTGATGCCTGTTCGCGCAACGCCCGAATTTGCACGGTCTCTTTCGTATCAATCAACCGACAATTTCTCGACCATCTGGAAATTGTCATTCGATTTTAGATTTTAGATTTTAGATTTACTTGCAGCGCATAGAATCTGGCAGCTTGAACTCTTAATCTAAAATTTTGGGATATCCGCGGCACAAGTCGGATGCTTCCGTTTTTGGACGGATCGAAAACTATAATCTGGAATGTTTTTCCAGATTGTAACCAACTATTTCTCGTCAACGCACGGCTATACAGAAAGGAGAAAAAATGTTATCAATTCTGTTTCAATTGGTTTTACTGGCTTTGGTACTGCTATCTTTTGTAATGGTGGTTGGCGTACCTGTCGCTTATGCCTCTCCCCAAAACTGGGATCAGTCTAAATCCCTGCTTTATGCCGGTTCTGGTCTCTGGTTTTTGCTGGTTATTGCAGTCGGTGTATTAAACTTTTTAGTAGTTTAATTTCGCCTAGCACTATCAAAAGAAGAAGGTAAAAGATAGAAAGTTGAAGGCATTAACTAGCAATTCAAAGGCATTCCGCATTCGGTAGAAGCCAGGAACGGTTAGAACCGCGAGACGAGCTTGTATGTTTTTGCACTTGAAATTCAGATAAAATGTTTCTGCTTTCTGACTTTTGCCTTCTCACAACAAAAAATATAACATTTCAACCCTAAAATCTAAACTAGAAAATTATGACTGTTTTCGAGGGAACTTTTACTCAAACAGAATCTTTGCGGTTTGCTATTGTCATCGGTCGTTTTAACGATTTGGTAGTCGGCAAACTTTTGGAAGGATGTCAAGATTGTTTGAAACGCCACGGGGTTGATATTAATCCTCACGGAAATCAAGTTGATTTTTATTGGGTTCCGGGATGTTTTGAGATTCCTTTGGTGGCCCGCCAAGCTGCTCTTTCTGGCCGCTACGATGCGGTAATCTGTCTGGGCGCGGTGATTCGCGGCCAAACTCCGCATTTCGATTTTGTAGCTGGCGAAGTTTCTAAGGGAATTGCGGCGGCTGCTTTTCAAACAGGGGTGCCGGTGATTTTTGGGGTGGTGACGACAGACACGATGCAGCAAGCTTTGGAAAGGGCCGGAATTAAGAGCAATTTGGGCTGGAATTATGCGATGAGTGCTCTGGAAATGGGCACTTTGATGCGTCAGGTTAACGGTTTGGGCGGAAATTCTTACGATCGATTAGCTGCTGGGTCTGCTGTTGAAGTGCTGTCGGCCGATCGGGCTTAATGTATCTCATAGGTATGAATCGGCGATTGAAATCGCTTCTTCTTCCAACTGGTTCCCCGGCTCTGCCTGGGAACCGAGATCCAGAGGCTCTGCCTCGCTCGTCGCTTGTAGAATACTAGGTAAGCAAAGCTATGGATATTCGCTCGTCGCTTGTAGAATACTAGGTAAGGAAAACTATGAATAGTGTCACCGCGAAAAGATTCTCGATCGCAGAATATCACCGTTTGGGAGAACTGGGATTTTTCGCTCCCGATGAGCGAGTAGAATTGATTCGCGGAGAACTTATCATCAAGGCTACTAAAAGTACGTTTCACTCTGTTTGTAACAGTATTTTAGTTGAAGAGTTAATAATTTTACTGACAAGACGCGCTCGTGTCCGTACACAAGAGCCGATTATTTTGTCTGCTACAGATAGCGAACCAGAACCTGATGTGGTTGTCGCGCGCAATCGCTCTGACAATTATTTATCTTCTCACCCATAACCTGCGGATATCTTGTTAGTAATTGAGGTTTCTGATTCTACTTTAAAGTACGATCGCAAAACCAAGCTATCTCTGTATGCTGAAGCTGGAATTGCTAATTATTGGATATTTAACTTAGTCGATAATCAACTGGAAATGCACAGCGAACCTTATCAAAAAAGACAAGGTGATTTCAATTATCGATCGCAGCGAGTCCTTCTGCCCAATGAATCTGTCGCAATTCCAGGTTTTCATTTGTCTCTGGATCTATCCTTGGTGTTTCCAGCCTAAGCTGAATTGACTACTTAAGTTAATTTATAGCAACCGCCAAGGCTGTCAAGGCCACTGCTATAAAACTCTCTCAGAACTTTCAGTATATTTTTATACAGTTATTTGGTTGGCGGTCGAGCGGCGGCTTGCTGAGTATCGTTTTACACATAAGTTTATTAAAATACTGAAATACGATCGACTTTTTAACTAAAAATTGCTGACTATCTAATATTTCTCAACAGTTTTATGAGATTTGTATGAATTTAGTTGCATAAATATGAGAAATTAGTTATGTTAAGTTTTGTGTAAGCATTGAGACCGTCTCAACTCGATCCTAGAATAGCTTTCAGCATAAATGCTGTACAAACAGTATTTAACGTATTCTTAACAAATAGCCGTGAAAGTAAATTATCAGGTAAATTGTTAATGCAATCTTAAATAATAAATTTGTCCAGTTAACACCTAGGAAGCTTGCCAACAAAGGGATTGATGATTTTGAGGATCGCCCGGATACTTACAGTTAATTACCAATACAAAAGTGCACAAATTTTATGGGTGATATCCAAGCTACGTTTACAGCCACAGACCGCGCTTTTCATATTGAAGGGTACGAAAAAATTGATTTCAGCTTGCTCTATGTAGATGGTGCTTTCAAGCTGGAAAATCCAGAAATTGCCGATAGTTACCGCCAATTCGGTCGCTGTTTAATGGTGGTAGACCAAACAGTTTACGGTTTGTACGGCCAGCAGATGCAGAATTATTTCAAGCATCACGAAATAGATTTAACAGTCTTTCCAGTGAATATCAAGGAACCGGATAAGACCGTAACAACTTTTGAAAGCATCATAGATGCCTTCGTAGATTTTGGACTCGTGCGGAAAGAACCTGTGTTGGTGGTTGGTGGTGGATTGACTACTGACGTAACAGGTTTTGCCTGCTCCTCCTATCGCCGTCGGACTAACTACATTCGCGTACCCACAACCTTAATCGGGCTGATTGATGCGAGTGTGGCGATCAAGGTAGCCGTGAACCACGGTAAGTTGAAAAACCGCCTGGGTGCTTACCACGCTTCCCAGAAAGTAATCTTAGACTTCTCTTTCCTAAAAACTCTGCCGATCGACCAAATACGCAACGGCATGGCAGAGTTAATTAAGATCGCCGTAGTCGGCAACAAAGAAATCTTCGAGTTGTTGGAAAACTACGGCGAAGCATTGCTGCACAGCCATTTTGGGTATCTAGACGGCACATCAGAACTGCGCGAAGTCGCACATCGGTTAACCTACAACGCCATTCAGTCAATGCTGGCGTTAGAAGTACCAAACCTGCACGAGCTAGATTTGGACCGAGTGATTGCTTACGGTCACACCTGGAGTCCCACCCTGGAACTAACACCGGAAATTCCGATGTTCCACGGCCACAGTGTCGCTATCGATATGGCTTTTTCAGCGACGATTGCCGAACAGCGCGGCTACATTTCGATCGCCGAGCGCGATCGCATCCTAGGATTAATGAGTCGCCTAGGACTAGCAATTGACAGCGCCTATCTCACATCAGAACTGCTCTGGAAAGCCACAACATCGATCGCCCGCACCCGCGACGGCCTTCAACGGGCGGCGGCTCCGCGCCCCATTGGTGAATGCTTTTTCATGAACGATTTGACTCGAACTGAGTTGGATGAAGCCCTAGCCGTGCATCGAGAAATCTGTGAAGGCTACCCGCGTCGTGGCGATGGCGAAGATATGTACGTAGTATTGCAGAAAGTTGCAACTCCTTCTGCAGCAGGGGTACAAAGATGAGACCAGTTACCCCAGTCGGGATTTTAGCCGCTAAGCTGGAAAGTCTTGTCGAGGAAGCAAAGAAAATCGATAATCTCGATCGAGCTTTCAAGACAGAATTGCAACAAGCCTACGAATTAGCAAATGGTCTCGATCCCTACCTGAATCTTTGCACCACCCCGGAATCTCCCGCCTTAGCCGCATTAGTAAAGCGCACCCAATCAGAAGATTGGAGTCAGCGATTCTCCGACGGCGAGACAGTGCGCCACTTGGAACAAGAGATGCTCTCGGGCCATGTGGAAGGGCAAATGCTGAAATTTCTCGTC
The DNA here is from genome assembly GCF_049646505.1 of Microcoleus sp. Lineage (GTDB taxonomy): Bacteria > Cyanobacteriota > Cyanobacteriia > Cyanobacteriales > Microcoleaceae > Microcoleus. The sequence continues at coordinate 4,087 of NZ_JBARVX010000377.1, read as the reverse complement.
CACCTGACGAAAGCAAAGCGCGCGCTCGAAATCGGGATGTTCACTGGCTATTCAGCACTAGCAATGGCCGAAGCCCTCCCAGTAGATGGGGAAGTAGTAGCCTGCGAAGTCGATAGTTATGTAGCTGAGTTTGCCCAGAAGTGTTTTCAGGAATCGACGGTAGGTCACAAAATTTCAGTGCGAGTCGCACCAGCCCTAGAAACAATGAAACAACTGGCTGATGCTGGAGAAGTGTTCGATTTGGTGTTTATCGATGCTGACAAAGCTGGATACACAGATTATCTCGATTTACTGCTCACCACAGGGCTGTTAGCTCCCAATGGCTTGATTTGTGCTGACAATACTTTGATGCAGGGACAGCCCTATTTGTCCGGTACTGCTACTGCTAACGGAGTTGCGATCGGGCAATTCAATCAGGCTGTGGTTGACGATCCGCGCGTAGAGCAGGTGTTAGTGCCGCTCAGAGATGGGATTACCTTGATTCGGCGCGTTTAGAAGCCGCGCCACTCGTTACCAGGCTCTGCCTGGTAACACAGATCCGGAGGCTCTGCCTCCAGTTTTCCGATCCGACAGCGAGGCAGAGCCTCTGCAGATGGGTTCTCAGGCAGTCGGAATGCTTGTGCTATAGTTAAGTAGAAATCTTTGTAATTACCAATTGCTAAGATAATGCAAGCTAAAGAAATATCAATTTCCCTATCACAATCACTACTACAGTTCATTGAAAGCTATAAAATTGCTAAAGGATGCAAATCGCCATCCAAAGTAATTGAATTAGCTTTGGAATTGTTGCGGAATCAAGAACTAGAATCTGCTTACCGACAAGCATCTAGCGAAGTAGACTCCGTTTGGGATTTAACAGTTGCCGATGGATTAACAGATGAAGCGTGGTAAAATTTACTATGCGAATCTCAGTCCTACAGTTGGTTCTGAGATAGACAAAAGCCGTCCCGTATTGGTGGTAAGCAATGACGCTAATAACCGTGCAGCCAATACAGTTACCATTCTACCAATTACCTCGAATATAACCCGTGTCTACCCTTTCGAGGTATTGCTAAATCCCGATGATAGCGGTTTATCAAAATCTTCTAAAGTGCAAGTACAGCAAATACGGACAATTTCCAAACAGCGAATTACCAGCGATGCAGTGGGGAGTTTGAATGAGGAAACTATGCAGTTTGTAAATATTGCTCTAAAATTGCATTTAGATGTCGATTAACATATATAATTAATTCGTCAGAACCAGAGATTTACTGCCGGAAGGCTTCGCCCCGACGAGTATATTTGCAAAATCGGGATACTCCCGTTAGTATGTCAAACCAGAAACTTATTATGAAAACAATTTCAGTCGCAGCGATGCCATCTGAACAGGAAACAAATGCGGGTAGTCGGCGCTTCCAAACTACAGTAAAAACAATAGCAACTCTGATTTTATTGCTATTAGTAATGCCATTGAATCTAACTTTGACGATAATTGCATTGTTGAGATCCATCATCATCAAACCGTTCCAGTCTCCACCGACCGCAGCCAATCCCCAAACGATTTTGATAAGTGGCGGCAAGATGACTAAGGCATTGCAGCTAGCCCGATCGTTCCACAAAGCCGGTCATCGGGTAATTTTGGTTGAAACCGAGAAATACTGGCTGACAGGTCATCGTTACTCTTGGGCGGTCGATCGCTTTTACACAGTACCAAATCCCCAGACAGAGGAATACCCGCAAGCACTCTTAAAAATCGTCCAACAAGAGGGAGTTAATGTTTATGTTCCCGCGTGCAGTCCCGTCGCCAGTTACTACGATGCCCAAGTCAAAAGCGTACTTTCTCCCCACTGTACGGTAATGCACGTCGATGTGGAAACGCTGCAAAGATTGGATGATAAATATACATTTGCTGCGGCTGCCGAAGCCTTGGGGCTGCGAGTTCCGAAGTCCTATCGCATTACTAATCCCCAGCAAGTAATCGATTTTGATTTTAGCGATGCACAGCGCCAGTACATTATCAAAAGTATTCCCTACGATTCTATTCGCAGATTAGACTTAACTAAATTACCCTGCGAAACCCCAGCCGAAACAGCCGCTTTTGTCAACTCTTTACCAATTTCAGAGAGTAAACCTTGGATTATGCAAGAGTATATTCCGGGGCAAGAGTTCTGCACTCACAGTACAATCCGCAACGGCCATCTTCAGTTGCACTGTTGCTGCGAATCATCGGCATTTCAGGTAAACTACGAAAATGTCGATCGCCCGGATATCGAAAATTGGATTCGTCAGTTTGCCAAAAGTCTCAATTTGACTGGACAAGTCTCCTTTGATTTCATGCAGGCGGCGGATGATGGAGAGATTTACGCGATCGAATGTAATCCCCGCATCCATTCAGCCATCACGATGTTTTACAACCATCCCGATGTAGCTAAGGCTTATTTGGATCGCGACTCTTTACCGCAAACTGTGCAGCCCTTGGCATCTAGCCGCCCGACTTACTGGATTTACCACGAAATTTGGCGATTGGTGACTCATTTATGGTCGCCAAAGCTAGTTTACGAGCGGTTACAAATTATTGCCAAAGGTAAAGATGCCATCTTCGATTGGAACGATCCGCTACCATTTTTGATGGTGCATCATTGGCAAATTCCTTTGTTGTTATGGGGCAATTTGCAGAAGCCGAAAGAGTGGATTCGGATTGATTTTAATATTGGCAAACTTGTGGAAATAGGAGGAGATTGAGTATGTCAGTATTGCGGGTTTTGCATTTAGTCGGATCGGCTGTCAGCGATTTTTACTGTGATTTGTCGCGCCTTTACGCCCGAGATTGTTTGGAGAATACGGCTAATTCAGGACTGTATGAATTTCATATTGCCTATATTTCTCCCGATCGCCAATGGCGTTTTCCGACATCTCTCGATCGAGGTGCGATCGCGGCCGCTAATCCCATGTCTTTAGCGGGTGCTGTGCAGGTGCTGAGCGACCTCCAAATTGACGTAATGGTGCCGCAGATGTTTTGTATCCCAGGCATGACTCAATACCGCAGTTTGTTCGATTTGCTGAGTATTCCTTATGTGGGTAATTCCGCAGAGTTGATGGCGCTGGTGGCTGACAAAGCGAGGACTAAGGCAGTGGTAGCAGCCGCTGGGGTAAGTGTACCGTTGGGAGAAGTTGTCCGTGCGGGCGATCGACCTTCGATTGATTTCCCCGCCGTACTCAAACCACTAAATGGTGATAATTCCATTGGAGTAACTTTCGTTAAAAATGCTGCTGACTATGATGCAGCTTTGCAGAAAGCATTAACTCATTCAGATGAAGTGCTAGTAGAAAAATTCATTGAATTGGGTAGAGAAGTTCGCTGCGGAATTATCGTCAAAGCAGGGGAGTTAGTTTGTTTGCCGCTAGAAGAGTATGCTCTAGATGCTGATACAATGCCGATTCGGAGTTATGCCGACAAGCTGAAACAAAATGATGATGGAAGCTTGGGTTATGCCGCTAAAGATAGTACCAAATCGTGGATAGTTGACACCAGCGATCCGGCGACTGAGAGAGTTTGGGATATGGCTAGAAAGTGCCACACAGCTTTGGGTTGTCGCCACTACAGTCTATTTGATTTTCGCATCGACCCGCAGGGAAAACCTTGGTTCTTGGAAGCGGGGCTATACTGTTCTTTTGCTCAAAAAAGCGTGCTTTCTGCGATGACGAAAGCATCAGGAACTTCTCTGGATACATTTTTTGAAACTATGTTGCAAAATGCCTTATGTGAAGTCCCAAGAAATTAGGACACGGCAGTGCCGTTTCCCTACAATATTATTTTGGGTAGGGACACGGCACTGCCGTGTCCTCTGTATCATTCTAAAATAGGAACAGGAGTTGTTGCCATCTTTGAGCAAGTAGGGTGCGTCGCCATCTATAATCTGCGAGTTATATCAAAGCTCTCGCAGCGACGCACCCTACGGATCAACTTTCAAATTTAGTCGATCGGCGCGATCGGTATTTTGAGATTGTGGACGCAAAACTATAGCAGACTTCGCTTCCTATGTCAAGAGTTGTTCGTATTTTACGACAAACCCTTGTGTAATATTTGAGCTTTCCGCATACTAATCGC
>NZ_JBARVX010000376.1:0-2269 GCF_049646505.1 Microcoleus sp. | reverse complement strand
GCCCTATGCCCTATGCCCTATGCCCGATGCCCGATAGTACCTCCTATGAGAGCTCGAAAGGCTATATATTCTATTATTTATATAATCTGATTGTGTCATTTTTAGGCAGAATTTTCCAGCTTTTTCTTGTCCAATACTGTAAACAACTGTAGATGTTGAAGTAGGGTGTTGTCAACTAAGCTAGGCTCAGAATGAGCAGCAGTTTTGGGCATACCGTTAAGGGCGATCGCCCGAGCCAGGGTTTCGGCAAACTCAAGCGCCAGAATCGATCGCAAGTGAGCACCCCGCAGTGGCTCTACACCGAATTTGGGAGTGACGCGGCCGATCGGCAGTTCACCGTAACGCAGATAAATGCCATCGGGTTTTTTCTCATCAATAATTCGTTCTGCTGCTTCCCAACCTTCCTGCAAATCGATTTCAATTTCATGTCTGTCCAAATCGCCGCTAGCCGTTCCTTCTTGCATAAAACTAGAAAGGGCAGATCGACTTTTCAACTCATCGATAACACCCCGCAAGTACGAGTAAGCCAGTAGTTTAGTCTGCAACCACCGCCAAGTTCCCCGCATCCCCATGTATTGAAGCCAGTCAAGGGATTTTCTCAGTCCGACAGCCAGCAAATCCAAGGCGGCAGGCCAGAAAAATACGATCGCGACCAAAATTTTATTTACCAGAGAATCAGGAGTTTCGTAGTCTTTGATGTGCAGCGTCGGTCTCATTTCCGGATGCCGCTGACCGATCAAAACATCCGATCGCCCTTCCTGACGAGCGCGGCGAAAAGAGCGATCGAGATTGTTAGTTTCATGTTCGTAATGATAGCCCACCGCATCAGCCGCTACAGCAAAAGGTACATCAGCTTTCAGCAAACGCACCCCAAACTCGTAATCTTCCCCGCCACAATTCCCGAAAGCCGAATCGAAGCCATCAAGACGAGCAAACAGTTTTGTATCAATAGAAAGGTTGCCGCTGAGCAAATCTTGATAAGTAAATCGGTGAGTCGGCTGGCTCATCTGATAAAACTTTTCCTCCCACCACGAGCGCACTTCTACGCCAAAAAATCTAGTTTCTCCCTGCAACTTTGGCGGATAAGGGCCCATGACAGCACAGCCCGGACGTTCTCGGTGAACCCGCGCGTGGCTTTCCACCAAAGAAGGCAGCGCTTCGATATCGTCATCGAGAAACAGCAGCAATTCCCCGCTAGCCGAAGCCGCTCCCGTATTGCGAGCGATGGCAGCACTCCGGCAATTTACGTCAACAACCTGCAATTTAAACGGAGCTTTGTAGTCTTGCAGCATTGCCAAAGTATCGTCAATGCAGCTATCTGCAACTACAATAACTTCCATGAGATCGATCGGATAAGTCTGTGATTGCAGAGCATCAAGAGCCCGCCGCAGCGAACCACTTCGATTGTGAGTCGGAATAATTACGCTAACTGTTATATTTTCTCTATTCATATTGAGTTGGTAATTTGGCATTAGTTGTTAGTTGTTAGTTGTTAGTTGTTAGTTGTTGGTTGTTGGTTGTTATAGCAATCCTAAATCATTTTTGAATTTCTTACTCCCTCCCCTTGCCAAGGGGAGGGTTGGGGTGGGGTAAAAAGTTTACGACTCCTGCAAGGATTGCTTTAGTTGTTAGTTGTTAGTCAGAAGGAATAAGAAAGAGAAAAAAACAGTTTTCCGTGTATGCGTGACTTCCCTGTTATGAATAAAGATAATTGGTAATTGCTAATTTAAAACACTCTTCCCTCCGACTAATGACAACTGACAACTGACAACTGACAACTAACTACTAACTACTAACTACTGACTACTGACTTCTTCCCTTTAACTTCCTGCAACCACTTCCGAGAAGCAAAATAAGCCATCGGCCCGCTGACACAGCCCCGCAGTTGAGCCAACAGCAAATCCCTCGGAATCGCATCCGGCTGCTGCCGCAAAGAAGCCACTAATTCAGGAATTTGTTTGTGTAGCAGCCATCCCAAAGCTAACCGAGGCACGCTGAATTCTCTGTTGATGACAAACATCCGCGTCCAGAAAGCATAAACTCCGATGCCGTAGCCGTGCAGCGTTTTTTGCAATTCTTCCCAAGTGCGCCGGTGGCGGTGCCAGCTCAAGGCCCTGGGCTCGTAGACGATGCAGTAGCCCGATCGCAAAATCCGCGCAAACAGTTCGCAGTCTTCGCCGCCCACCGTGGGCGTTCCCGCCCCCAAAACTTCGTCAAACACGCCAATAAAGTCGATCGAGCTTTTCCGCAAAGCCATGCTCGCCGAAAC
>NZ_JBARVX010000375.1:0-4354 GCF_049646505.1 Microcoleus sp. | reverse complement strand
TCCCTTTCATTTTAATAGTGCCTGCAAATTTCTGTGAGTTGTGTATTAATACTGGCAATTTTAGCCGCATTTACTGTAGCATAATTGGGCGAGGATATTTTAAACTCTTTGTGACAAAGCTGAGAGCGCAATTTTTCATCAATCTCCAGAATCTCCCCTTCTGAGGTTAAAAGTTTCTGCAACAAAATTGTAATTTCCTGTTCTAGTTGGCGATTTCCCTGTAGAAAAAAATCTTGAGAATTAGAACGGAACAAACCGCTATTGATTTGCTGAAGTTCGCTGGATATCAGGACTTGGGCTGACGCAGCCGCAGGAAATCCAAAAGATAGCGCCAGCGACAAGCTAGGAATTATCTTTTTGAGAATGCTGTTCATGACTTGGGATAGGATTTTTTACCTCTGTCGGTTTTTCTTCTTCTGAGTCACTTGCTAATTCATCTTCTTGTTCGATTTTTTCTTGCCACTCGACAAGTTGCTGAAAAAGGTGCTGGTTAATTTCAAATACGGGTTTGTTGGTTTCTGACATATTGACTCCTAAAATTTATTAGATTTAACATCGAATCCGGTTGCACCGGAATTAATATTACCCGAAATCAGGACACGGCAGTGCCGTTTCCCTACAATTAAGCGGGCGACAGTTACATCTTTCATTGAGGAAGATCGATCGTTTTGGGACGCAAGAAACGGCACTGCCGTCTCTGCGGTTGCTTAAAGCTTCAGCAGGGACATAATTATGCCAATTAAGGAACCGCCCAGCAAAGTTAAAGTAGCTAATGTACTGATGCCAAATCCTGCTGCTCGTTTTTCGGCCGCCTGATAGTAACCCCAAGCAAATAAAATGCGTCCAACTATCCAAACTGCGCCGATACCGGCTGCCCAAATTGGGCTGATAAATTGCGAAAACAGCCACAGCGAGGGCAAAAATAAAATTATTTGCTCTAAGGTATTTTGCTGAACTCGCACTACTCGCTCAAAGTCTGGGTTTCCTGTCATCTGGGGGGGAGAAACTTTGTATTTGAATCTGGCTCTGCCGACGTTGATGGTAACAACGAAGTAGAGAATTAATGCTGAAACAGTAATGAGACTGGGCCAAAGTGTGACGTTTGCTTCTGCGAGCATGATTCGTTATGATTGTGCTGAGTATATATTTTGATTGTAGCTCAATTTTTGTCGATCGCGCTATTGCATAGTTATCGAGTCATTCAAGGCAGTGTATCTTATTCAAATGCTCGGTATTTAGCAGTCCCGCAGCAATTAGTTCTGGGTTCCATACCCTCCAAAAGTTGCGGGCCCGGATTGTGCTTTTTTTGAGAGCACCTGCATACCTGCACCAGCCACAGACTTTAGGAGACTATTGTGTTGAAAAATATTAGAAACCGTTTTAAATTTTTGACCGGGAAGAGGATCGCTCCAGAGCAGTTAAATCAAATACTACTTGAAGTGTTGGAAGAGTCAAGCCTAGATATTAACTATCTTGTCTTAATTTTCGGTTCCTGTGTAATCGCTACCTTGGGACTTATTTCTAATAGTGCAGCAGTGATTATCGGTGCGATGATCGTTGCGCCTCTGATGTTGCCAATCCGGGGGTTAGCATTTGCAGCGGTTGAAGGCGATTTGCTTTTGTTCCGCAAAAGTTTAAGTGCATTAGCAGTGGGGACGGTGCTAGCAATTTTTTTGGCTTGGTTGCTGGGTGTTTTGGTCAAAATTCCCGATTTTGGGAGCGAAGTTTTAGCTCGTTCTGAACCTACATTACTAGACTTGGGAATTGCGATCGCCGCTGGGGGAATCAGCGGTTATGCCAAAATTCAGCCGAAAGTTTCTGGTACTCTGGCGGGAACTGCGATCGCCGTGGCTCTGATGCCGCCAATTTGTGTTATAGGTTTAGGCTTATCTCAAGCTAACTGGTCCCTGAGTTTGGGAGCAAGCCTGCTTTATCTGACCAATTTGCTGGGAATTACTCTATCCTGTATGCTGACATTTTTAATTGCCGGCTACACGCCCCTGCACCGCGCTGGTAAAGCCCTTTTTTGGGCTTTAGGATTGACGGGTATACTTGTGATTCCTTTGGGGGTGAGTTTTGCGGAATTGATCGACCAAGCGCAACTAGAAGCTAGTTTGAGGCGGGCGCTGCTCAACAAAACTATCACTTTTCAACGGGTGGAACTGATGGAAAGCAATACTAACTGGTTGGTGAAACCGCCGGAAGTTCGTCTGATTGTTCGCAGCAACGAACCTTTGACACCGAAACAAGTGCTGCTTTTAGAAAAATTTGTGGAAAAAGAAATGGGTCGAAAGTTTACCCTGATTTTTCAAGTCGATAAAGTTCAAGAAGTCCGGCGAGAAACTCGGAATAAGGACTCGAACAAAAAAGGGGTTTCTCAACCCAAATAACAATCATTCTCTTGAGAAAAAGCTCTCGCAAAGCGCCACCTGCAGCATATTTCATTGAGAGCCTAGAACTCTCAATAAACCGGGTTAGGAATGAAAATTTAATAACTTAAGCGACTGCTCGTTACCAGGCTCTGCCTGGTAATGCAGATAGGCGAGGCTCTGCCTCCTTTGAGGAAAGCAACTTACAGGAGAGAGGACTGTAGGAGGTATTTAAGTTATTAAATTTTCGATCGTTAGGAGCGCTTTGGTCAGTGCAGTAATTCCTCTAGTTTTTGCTGGTTCCACAAAAATTGATAAAGCCCTGTTTGCCCTACCAATTCTTTGTGAGTGCCGCTCTGAACTATTTCTCCTTTTTCCATCACAAAAATGCGGTCGGCAGTAGCAGCGGCCGACATCTGATGCGAGATAAAAATCACTGTTTTGCGATCGGTTCCGGTTGCCAAGTTATGTAAAATGTCGGCAGCAGTTTGATTGTCTACGCTGGAAAGTGCATCGTCCAAAATTAGCACTGGAGCGTCAACTAACAAAGCCCTAGCTAAGGCTGTCCGCTGCCGCTGTCCGCCGGATAAGGTGATGCCGCGTTCGCCGACAACTGTTTTGTATTGCTGCGGAAAGTTGAGGATTTCGCCGTGAATTTGGGCTTGTTTTGCTGCTGATTCAACTTCTGGCTGTTCCGCTAAAGGATTGCCGTAGCGGATGTTATTCTTGATGGTAGTGCCGAACAAAAAGCTTTCTTGGGGCACGTAGGCGATCGCCCCGCGCAATTCCTTCAATTTGACTTCGGTAATATCCTGTCCGTCAACAAATAACTGACTCGGAGCGATATCTAGCAAGCGCGGCAGCGCATTGGCTAAGGTTGATTTGCCCGATCCGATCGCCCCAACAATTGCGACTGTTTCGCCCGGTTTTATGGTAAAATCAACATCTTTTAGCGCTGGTATTTTAGCGTCTGGATAGGTAAAATTTAAGTTGTTGGCTACAATTTCGCCGATTACTGGAGTTGGCAGTTCAACTGCACCGGCAGCATCCTTAATTTGCGGTTCCACAGTCAAAATTGATTCGATGCGATCGACACTCACTTCTCCCCGCTGGTAAGCAGTAATTGTGAAACCCAACAGCGCTGTCGGAAACACTAAACGCTCGACATAAATCAGCAAGGCTACAAAATCGCCAATGCTAATGTCGCCCTTAGCAATTGCCCCGCCACCAGCAGAAAGCAGCACCAGCAAACTGATGCTTGCCAAACCGCCCAGCAGCGGAAAAATAAAGTTTCTAGTTTTAGCTAATTCCAAGTTTGCTGATAGCAACTGTGCGTTGCGGTAGCCAAAAGCGCGGCGTTCGTTTTCTTCTTGGGCGTAGATTTTAATTACGGAAATCCCGCTCATATCCTCTTGAATTAAGTCGCTCATCGCCGATAGTTCTTCTTGCACGTCTAACTGCTGGATGCGAAGTTTGTCGCTAAATAGCTGTACCAAAACCAGCATTAAAGGATAAACTGCGATCGCCAACAGCGTCAGGCGTACATCGATTCCCAGCATCACCGGCAAACTCAAAGCATAGGCAAATGCCGTATTCGCCAAACTCAGCACCGCAAACCCCACCAAGCGGCGAATATTGTCTAAATCGGAAGTAGCCCGGTTAATTAAATCCCCTACCGTATTGGCAGCAAAATAAGACGGTTCTAATGTTAATAAATGATTAAATATTTGCTGTTTGAGGTCAAATTCAACTTGACGCCCCACGCCAAACAGCAAAATCCGCGACACCATCCGAATTCCCCACATAATTGAGGCGAGGAGCAGAATTAGGAGCACGTAGTTGAAAACTTGGTCAAATTTAGTGGCAACTTGGAGAGTGTCAATGGCATTCCGAATCAGCAGGGGAATGTAAACGCCCACAGCATTGACAATTAATAGCGAAAAAATGCCCCAAAATGTGGGTTTCCAGTGGGGGCGCATATAAGA
>NZ_JBARVX010000374.1:0-2275 GCF_049646505.1 Microcoleus sp. | reverse complement strand
GATAATAATAAAGCCGAACGTTCTCTACTCCTCGGCTGTAACTAAGCGGAAAGTTTCTGGTGGCTCTCGTTCGATGAAGCGATTTGAGGAAACGGCTAATCTTCTCAGTGTGATTCAAACCTGTCGTGTTGAAGCTCGTTCAGTAATGGCTTTTTTCCGTGAGGCTATTTCTGCCCAATATGAGTGACTTTCCGATGCCTGAGCTCATTCCCCTTTTTCAGACCTGAATCCTTACACAGCTATTCCAACTATTTTAACCGATAAAAATCAAAAACCTCAGTTGCAACTTACACTTAAAACTCCTTACCAACTAATCGATACTGCTTTCAATCTTGAAACAGCCCTTCAACCATTCCAACAAGCAAAAATCATCGGTATGGACTGCGAAACAACAGGGCTTGACCCCTACCAAGCCAAAATTAGATTGTTACAACTTGCCATTCCTGACCATCCAGTAATCATTGTAGATTTATGGGCAATTGAACCGAGTTCCCTCGAACCATTACGCTTGCTTCTAGCCAGTCCTGCACTCAAGGTAAGTCACAACCTCAAATTTGAATGGCAAATGCTCACTTTTGCCGGACTGGAACCATCCAAACCCTTTTTCGATACCTATTTGGCTTACCGAGTGCTGACGGCTGGACTAAAACGGCATCTGTCCCTAGAGTCTGTTACTGAGAATTTGTTGAAAGTAAAGCTAGACAAAACGCAGCAAGTTAGCGATTGGTCAGGAAACTTAACACTCGCTCAACTGCAATATGCTGCTACCGATGCTGCAATTTTACTCCCGCTGGCTGCTGTTCTCGAACAAAAATTGAAAGCTTCTAAGCTTTGGAAAACTGCTTTACTAGAGTTTGCTTGTCTGCCTGCGGTGGCTTCTATGGAACTCAACGGAATGCTTTTAGATAGAGAACAGTGGAGAGTTTTGGGAGTGAAGCTCTGTTATCAACGCGACTCTCTTTTAAAACAAATTAATTCACAACTCCATCGACCTAACCCTAATCAACAAATCTCTCTCCTGCCGGAATTTACGGATACAATTAATGCTCGCTCTCCCAAGCAAGTCTTAGCGGCTTTGCAAGAAAAAGGTATTCCTGTTACTTCCACTAGCTCTCAACATTTAATTCCTTTGCAAGGCGAGTATCCCGTTATTCAAGCACTGTTAGAATACCGCAGTTTATCGGCTCGTATCGATACTTTTACTCTGGGTTTACCTGAACGCATTCACCCGATTACAGGGCGCATTCATCCCAATTGGTTTCAGATTGGTGCTAGATCAGGACGGTTTAGTTGTCGAGAGCCAAATTTAACGAATATCCCCAGAGATAAGGAAACCCGACAGTGTTTTAAAGCTGCACCCGGTTACGTCCTGCTCAAAGCCGATTACAGCCAGATTGAACTGCGGATCATGGCGAAGGTTTCGGGCGATCGCACGATGGTGAAAGCTTACTCCAAAGGGGAAGATTTGCACTCTCTCACAGCTTCCTTGGTGCTAGCAAAACCTTTATCTAAAATTACTGTCGAAGACAGACAGCTCGGCAAAATTATTAACTTCGGTTTAATTTATGGCATGGGAGTCACGAAATTTAAGAATATGGCTCAAGCAGAGCATGGAGTCACTTTAACGCTGCAACAAGCTTCACACTTTCGTAAGAAGTTCTTTGAATCCTATACAGGTATCAAACAATTTCACGCCAAAGTTCGGAAGGCCTGGAGCCGAGGTATTCGAGAGAGTCGGACAGTCTTAGGCAGAAGGAGATTATGGTCAAAAGATACTAAACCGCTGCTTAACGAAATGCTAAATAACCCAATTCAAGGGATGAGCGCTGACATTACTAAACTCGCTCTTGGTCTCATTTTTTCACCTCTAAGCTGCACGGATGCTAAACTGATTTGTGTGGTTCACGATGAAATTTTAATAGAGTGTCCTCTTGAAGAAGTGAGGCCAGTTAAAGCCTTGCTTAAAAAATGTATGGTGAGAGCTGGGAATAAGTTTCTCTCTCCGATTCCTTGCGAGGTAGAAATTAAGGTGATGGAAAGTTGGGGAGGGTAAGAGATTAACGGGGAAAGATTGGGGAGTGGGAGTAGGGAGAAAACGAACCGATGCTATTGCGATTTATCATGCACTCAAGTTTTATCGTAAGCAGATGGCCGATACTCGAATAACTCTTGCTCTCCCGCCGCAAATTTAGACCCATCCCTCCCAGAAGCAGGCCGAGCAAAGGACGCTTTGTTGCGAATCCCCTGGATATCTTCAGAAGAACGCTCAGACGAC
>NZ_JBARVX010000373.1:0-7938 GCF_049646505.1 Microcoleus sp. | reverse complement strand
AAAAATCCAAAGCACCCCACCCCAACCCTCCCCTCCCGCGGGGAGGGAGCAAGATTATTCTTGTTTCTCCCCGCGGGAGGGGGGACTTGCGGGGGGTAAATTTGACTTTTGCAAGAGGTCTAATCTTACAGTGACGCACGTAAGATAATTTATCGAAAATTGTACTAGAAAACAATTGTTGGCTTTGTTTCCACGGATCGGAAGTGTCAGGTAGTCGCCTTCAGATTGTCGATTGAATTTAGAGATTGTTTGCGGCGACACACCCTAGGAATTTTTAGTTTTATACGATGTCCTATTTTAATTTTATACGGGAGATATGGTGGGAGCAAGAGAACGCATAGAGCAAGATTTGGCAGGACTAGAAGAGAGTTTAGCAGCCTTGAATGTGGAGTTTCGCAGTACCTACGACAGTTATTTAACTTCCTTGGGACAAGCGGTGCGGCAGCAGTTAATTTTGGCTTGCTATCACCTTTGCACTCAATCCGCGCCGGAGTCGTTTCTCAAGTTGTCCTTCGACAAGCGGCAAAAAATGCAGCAGTCTGTAAGGGGTTTGGCTGCTGCGTCGGAGGAAAAATTGCGATCGCTGGTGACTGAATCAGAAGCAGAGGAAGAAATAGAGGAAGAAGAAGAAGAAGACGAAGAAGACGAAGAAATAGAGGAAGACGAAGAAGACGAAAAAAACCAACTTTCCGCCATTAAGTATTTATTTTCAGTGGCAAATTACCAGGTGCCAACTGCTAATTCTCCCGAAAGTTTGGCGCGCTGGCAAAATAGTATTGAAAAGTCGATCGTCCTGATTCTCAAACTGCTTTCTCGTGACACCAACCGCTTGCTGCAACAGTCGGGAATCTTGCCCAGTCAATTGCCAGAACCTATTCTAGAAGCTGCTTATGCTGCTGAAGCTTCCGGCGACAGCGTTGCTGGGCCGCCTAACTTATTAAACTTAATCGTTCAAGCCGATAACTCTTCGGCACCGCCAAACTTAGCACAAGCACAGGTTACTATGGCCGTGCACATTACAGCAATTAAACTGCGGCTGTCGGAAATAGAGTTTGCCGATGCGGGAACTTCGGCTTGGCGGCAGCAAATTCGCAACCTCTCTGTGAGGTTAAACTCCCTAGGCCGCGATTACCAGAAAAAGCAGCGGGAACTTGCTGTGGTGGAGGCTGAGTCGGCTTGGCGATCGAGTTGGTTTGAAGATTAGTCAGTTGGTTGTTGGCAGTTGGCAGTTGGTGGTTGGCAGTTGGTGGTTGGCAGTTGGCAGTTGGTGGTTGGCAGTTGGCAGTTGGTGGTTGGTGGTTGGCAGTTGGCAGTTGGCAGTTGGCAGTTGGTTGTTGGTGGTTGGCAGTTGGTGGTTGGCAGTTGGCAGTTGGTTGTTGGCAGTTGGTAGGGGCGGTGCCCCCGTGCCCGCCCTCTTCGTTAGTGGTTGGCAGTTGGTTGTTGTCTGGGATTCTTGAGCTATGATTAATGACTAATGACTAATGACTAATGACTAACAACTAATGACTAATAACTAATAACTAATAACTAATAACTAATAACTGATGACTAACAACCAACCAGAATGGCAGCGATTGCAAAAAGCTCTTTCAGTAGAAGCCGATCGCGGATTTAACGACATCCAGGGCAGTCAATACCGCTTCAGCGAGTTTCTCGGCTTGAGTTTGAGACAGTTGGCCGGTGCTGTAGCAGGTTCTTCGCGCGATCGCGCCCGACAACTAGCTGTGGAATTTGACATCTACCCTCAGAAGGATCTCGAAGCGCGCCAGCATTCGATCGCCATTACGGTGAGTTTTCTCAGACAAATGGAGCAAGTTTGGGAAGAACAAACCACACAAGTCAGACCCGCAAACGCCGCCGAGTCAGTCGCCCCAGCCGTTTCCGTTCCCCGAACAGCACCGCTGAGTGCGGCAGCGCCACCGCCCAGCTTGACCCTCCACCAACCGTTAACCCGCGTCACCGGCATCGGCCCCGCCAACGGCAACCGCTTGCTCAAACTCGGTTTAAACACTGTATACGACTTGCTTTACTACTATCCCCGCAACCACATCGACTATGCAAAGCAAGTACAAATTCGCGAATTAGTAGCAGGGGAAACTGTCACTTTAATCGCCGAAGTAAAGCGGTGCAATTGCTTTTCTAGCCCGAAGAATAAGAAATTAACAATATTAGAAGTAATCTTAAAAGACCGCACGGGAGAAATAAAAATTAGTCGCTTTTTTGCCGGGCCCCGCTACAGCAATCGCGGCTGGCAAGAATTCAAAAAGCGCGAGTATTGTACTGGTGCGCTGCTGGCTGCTTCGGGTTTGGTGAAGCAGGGTAAATATGGGATTACTTTAGAAAATCCTGAGTTGGAAGTATTAGACGACTCCGGCGGTGCGATCGAATCTATGAAAGTCGGCCGCCTGATACCTGTTTATCCGCTGACTGAAGGGGTGGATGCGGGTTCGGTGAGGCGATCGATTTTGGCTGCGATGCCGGCGGCGAAACTGTTGCCGGAATCGCTACCGGATGATTTGCGCGATCGTTACAGTTTAATGGGTTTAGCGGATGCTGTGACTAATATTCACTTTCCGCTCGATCGCGATTGCTTGTCCGCCGCCCGCCGCCGCTTAGTTTTTGATGAATTTTTCTACCTGCAATTAGGACTTTTGAAGCGCCGCCAAACCCAAAGAAAAGCTCAAGCTAGTGCAGTCATTCTTCCTAGCGGCAAATTGATCGAACATTTCTATGAAATCTTGCCTTTTGCGTTGACTAATGCTCAGGCCAGAGTAATTAACGACATCCTTAACGATTTAGCTTCGCCGCAACCGATGAACCGATTAGTACAAGGCGATGTCGGCGCGGGCAAAACCGTAGTCGCCGTAGTCGCAATGCTAGCAGCAATTCAATCGGGCTATCAAGCGGCTTTAATGGCACCGACAGAAGTTTTAGCAGAACAGCATTACCGCAAATTGGTAGGTTGGTTTAATTTGATGCACTTGTCTGTGGAACTGTTAACTGGTTCTACAAAAGTAGCCAAGCGCCGAGAAATTCACAGCCAGTTAGAAACGGGAGAATTGCCTGTTTTAGTGGGAACTCACGCGCTGATTCAAGATACAGTGAATTTCCACAAATTGGGTTTGGCGGTAATTGACGAACAGCACAGATTTGGGGTGCAGCAGCGGGCTAAATTGCAGCAGAAAGGCGAATCTCCGCACGTTTTGACGATGACGGCAACTCCCATTCCCCGGACTCTGGCGCTGACGCTGCACGGAGATTTAGACGTGAGTCAAATTGATGAACTTCCCCCCGGTAGGCAGGCGATTCAAACGACGGTTCTGTCGGCAAAAGAACGCATCCAGGCTTACGATTTGATTCGCCGGGAAGTGGCGAGCGGCCGTCAAGTTTATGTGGTGCTGCCGCTGGTGGAGGAGTCGGAAAAGTTGGATGTGCGATCGGCAATTGAAGAAAAAGAAAAACTTCAAAGCAGTGTATTTCCTGAGTTTAAGGTGGGTTTGCTCCACGGCAGGATGAGCAGTGCGGACAAAGATGAGGCTATTACTAAGTTTCGGGACAAAGAAACTGATATTTTAGTATCTACAACTGTGGTGGAAGTGGGAGTAGATGTGCCGAATGCTACGGTAATGCTGATTGAAAATTCGGAGCGTTTTGGACTGTCGCAATTGCACCAGTTGCGGGGTCGTGTCGGTCGGGGCAGCAACCGTTCTTATTGTTTGTTAATGCCCGGTTCTAAGACGGCGGAAGCTATGCAGAGAATGAAGGTTTTAGAACAATCTCAGGATGGTTTTTTTATTGCGGAAATGGATATGAGATTGCGGGGGCCGGGTCAGGTTTTGGGAACTCGGCAGTCGGGTTTGCCGGATTTTGCTTTGGCGAGTTTGGTGGAGGATCAGGAGGTTTTGGAGTTGGCGAGGGCGGCGGCTCAAATGGTAATTGAGAATGATGAAACTTTGAATCAGTGGCCTGTGGTGCGGGATGAGTTGGAGAGGAGATATCAGCGGATGATGAGTGGCTCGATTTTGACTTAAGAAACCCAAAAACCCGGCGGTTGAAACCGCCGGGTTTCTAACGGCCGGGATTTCTCTTTTTAAGGCAAGTAACCCAAGGTAAATAGTACGATATTTTCTAATTGTACCAGTATCTCTGGATTGACTTCACCAATTTTATTTCGCAATCTTGTTTTATCCAAAACTCGCAGTTGATGGCACAATGCAACAGAATCTTGAGTCAATCCTCCCTCACCGCCAGGAATTAAAACACAGGAAGGAAGAGAGGCGCGGCGCAGATTTGTGGTGAGAGGAATACTGATAATAGTAGTTGTATATCTCGAAATTGTATCGTTTTGAAAAATAATTGTGGGACGCACGCCTGCTTGTTCGGAACCTTGTGTGGGATCGAGGTTGGCAATCCAGATTTCACCTCGTCTGATTGTCATGCCAAATCCTCATGTTTGAGGAGTTCTGAATATTCGCTGATTCCGAGTTCCGCAAGTTGTCGGTCTTCTTCGGCAAATTCGCTGTAGAGTGCAGCTAAGTTAGTTTCATCGATCGCAGGAATACTCACTAATCTGGCACGGAATTTCAGGAAGGCTATAAATTCAAATACTTGTTGGAGTTGTTCTCGATCGAACTTTTCTAATTCTTGTTGGATTAACTCTCTCATGACAGTTATATTTGTTGTCAAGTTTTCTGTATTATAGCCCGATCGCCCATCCACCCAAAAACCCGATCGCCCATCAACCCAAAAATGCGATCGCCCATCCACAAATGCGATCGCCCATCCCTCCAAAAAACCCGATCGCCCATCCACAAAAAACCCGATCGCCCCAATCAACACAAAAATTTGATCGCACATTTCTCTCAAATTTGCTCGCCCTAAAACTCGCTACATTAGGACTTACGATGGAGGCCGAGAAACCGGGTTTTTGACGACAAGAGGCGTTGCAGCCCACAGATTCGGTAAAAACCCGGTTTCTTTGGTGGGAGTGCGTCCAGGACGGTACACAAAAAATTAGATCGCCCGAATCGACCCAAAAATCCGATTATCGCCCGTCGCTAACTCCCTCCAATCGCAGGAAATGCACCCGACCCGACGCATCCCCCGCTATAACTGTCACTCCATCAGGTAAAACTGCACAGCAATCGAAGCCAGAATCTCCGCTGAAACTAGCAATTTCTTTGCCACCAAGCAGATCCCAGATTTTTAGGGTGCAATCCCATGAAGCGGAAATCGCGGTGAGGCCGTCTGGTGCGATCGCCACTGCACTTACATAGCTAGTATGACCGATGAGGGTTATAACTTCGGTACCTGTCTCGGTGTCCCAGATTTTCAGGGTTTCATCCCATGAAGCGGAAATCGCTGTATTGCCGTCTGGTGCGATCGCCACTGCTGTTACCAAGCTAGTATGACCGGTGAGGGTTCTAACTTCGGTATCTGTCTCGGTGTCCCAGATTTTCAGGGTGTTATCCCCTGAAGCGGAAATCGCGGTTTTGCCGTCTGGTGCGAGATCCACTGCATTTACCCGCCTAGTATAATCGGTGAGGGTTCTAACTTCCGTACCTGTCTCGGTGTCCCAGATTTTCAGGGTTTTATCCCGTGAAGCGGAAATCGCTGTATTGCCGTCTGGTGCGATCTCCACTGCATATACCGATTTAGTATGACCTGTGAGGGTTCTAACCTCGGTACCTGTCTCGGTCTCCCAGATTTTCAGGGTTTTATCCCATGAAGCGGAAATCGCGGTTTTGCCGTCTGGTGCGATCGCCACTGCTTCTACCCCGCTAGTATGACCGGTGAGGGTTCTAACTTCCGTACCTATCTCGGTGTCCCAGATTTTCAGAGTGTTATCCTCTGAAGCCGAAATCGCTCTTTTGCCGTCTGGTGCGATCGCCACTGCATTTACCCAGCCAGTATGACCGGTGAGGGTTCTAAGTTCGATTCCTGTCTCCGTATCCCAGATTTTCAGGGTGTTATCATGTGAACCGGAAATCGCAGTTTTGCCGTTTGGTGCGATCGCCACTGCTTGTACCCGGTTAGTATGACCGGTGAGGGTTCTAACTTTGGTTCCTGTCTCGGTGTCCCAGATTTTCAGGGTGTTACCCCCTGCGGAAATCGCTGTCAGGCCGTCTGGTGCTATCGCCACTGCATTTACCGAGCTAGTATGACCGGTCAGGGTTATGAGTTCGGTGCCGCTTTCTGTGTCCCAGATTTTCAGGGTGTTATCGAATGAAGCGGAAATCGCTCTGTTGCCGTCTGGTGCGATCGCCACTGCATTTACCGACTCAGTATGACCGATGAGAGTTCTCAGACATCCTTCTCCCGGCCGCTCTAAATTAGCCCTCAAAGGCCGCAGCCAAAGACTATTTTTCGACTGCTTGGCTTGTTCCAGCAACCCCTGAATATCAGTCATTTCAAAATCTAGCAACCTCCCCAATAATTGCCCTGCTAATTCAGTTTTATCCCTATCCAAAACGTGCGCCGACTTGCGAATTGCCCCTTGAATCAACTTCAGCGTTTCAGTTTGCCCCTCCGACAGCAAAACATCACAAACTCTTGCCAAATCGTAATCCTCAATTAACGCTTGTACCCCCAACAATTCCAACTTCGCCTCAATAAAACCAAAATCCGTCACCCAACGATAATAACGATCGAACTCTCCCGAAGTTTCCACAAAATCCCTGGGTTGATACTTCAAAAAATATTCTCGATCAGATCGACTTTGCTGCGACAACCACACACCCAAATCGCTCATATCGGCGCTCCTTTTAACCTGTTATCCATACCTTGGCGGTTGAGCTTTTCAACGTCAACCCCCGCCGATTGCACCGTTTCATTTTTTGCCAAAAAGTCGCGAAAACTGTTGTGATAGATGCTGTAGCGAATTTCGCCATCAACTTGCGGCTGCCGCAAAAACGACTCCCATTTCTTCAACACCTGCTGCACTTTAAAATCCGTTTCCCCTACCGATTTCGCAATCCAGCCGCGAGAAACAGCTTCCCGCGCTTTCGAGAGCACATAGATAATCTTAACCCTCATCTCCAGCAGCGGATCGTCTTCCCGCCCCATCATTTGCATCCAATGCTTCTCATAATATCCTTCCAACTCCCTCGGCAAATCTTGCAAATTCACATCGCTGTACTTGCCGCTATCGATATCATTCAGCACATAGCGCAGGTACATAAAATTATTCTGACTTTTTTCCGCCACCGCCGCCACAAACTGCGATAGCTGCAAATTTTGACGGTTAATCCAACTCTGAATTGACGTGCTGTTGCTGGTGCGTTTGTCAATATAAAGCTTGACATCCGCCAAACTTTCTGCACTGTAGTGCATCAAATCAAAAGGCTGATGATTTGGCAAAGGCAGAGTTTTCGGCTGCTTCGAGACAATAAAATAAACATTATCCGGCAAAGCATCTGGCAAATACAAAACATTGCTGCCGCGCCCCTGCAAACTCGAATCCACTTCATCCAGGGCATCCACGACCACAATCAACTTTTTGCCACCCAATTTAGCGCTGACTTCCCCCAACAATCGACTCAGAAAGTTGCCATCTCTGGTCGCATTCTCCGGCAGTTGCGGATAATTTAGTTGAAAGCCTCGAATTAACTGAGTGCAGGCATTTTCCAGAAATTGTTCGGCGCGGACAATGCCTTGAGATTGCGAGTTAAAATGGGCGACGCAGCGCCGCTTCAGCAGCAGCACTAACTTTGCCATAATTGAACTTTTCCCGACTCCCGGATCTGCTTCTAAAACAAAATAGCCTTTGCGATTGTTCTGCAAAAATTCGGCAATTGCTGCAAACACAAATTGGCGACCGGTAAAGTCTTGAGTCCGGTCTGCAATAATCGTTTCGCACTCGTAGGGAAGCGGCAATCTGGGCGTACCAGTATCAACAAATCGTTGCAGCAAGTTCTGAATTTGCGCCAAATCGTCCCG
>NZ_JBARVX010000372.1:0-13025 GCF_049646505.1 Microcoleus sp. | reverse complement strand
AAGAAGGAAGAAGTCATTAGTCATTAGTCATTAGTCATTAGTCATGTTTTGCTGTCCTCGCCCATCGAACGTCCAACGTCATCAGGAAGAGGGAAGAGGGAAGAAGGAAGAGGGAAGAAGGAAGAAGTCATTAGTCATTAGTCATTAGTCATTAGTCATGTTTTGCTGTCCTCGCCCATCGAACGTCCAACGTCATCAGGAAGAGGGAAGAGGGAATCTTCGACCAGGGTTTGAGGAATTAAGAACATCTTAACCGTTGGGCGCGGTTGCTTTAGCAGAAAACAAGATATATGTCAATTATTATCCGATATTTGGTAAATTTTCAATTTTCCTGTATAATCGATCGCGTCCGTTGCGAGCTAATCGGAGTCACAAGAAACTGGTAGGATCTTTGAGATTAAGTTGACAAAAATGCAGCCTCCTCAATCTATGCTAGAACTTAAAATCTGAATGCTTTTATCAACAAAAAACTCCCCCTCCTAAAAATAAGCATTAACAGTCTTGGACTCACGGGCGATCGTAAACCGGGTTTTTTACCAAAAAAATGCCTTCCCACCCGCAGATTAAATCAAAAACCCGGTTTTTTCGATCTTGATGCCTAAGTTCTGATTTAAAGAATCCCTAATTGGGATGTAAAATCTACAAAACGATCGCAATTATTATGCCAAACCTCCCATTTTCTCCCGAACAAATTGCCGCCGAAAGACTCAAACCCGAAGAATACGAAGAAATCGTTCAGCGCCTCGGCCGCCATCCCAACAAAGCTGAATTGGGAATGTTCGGCGTGATGTGGAGCGAACACTGCTGTTACAAAAATTCGCGACCGCTATTAAAACAGTTTCCCACAGAGGGCGATCGGATTCTGGTCGGGCCGGGAGAAAATGCCGGTGTCGTAGACTTGGGAGACGGTTTGCAACTTGCCTTCAAAATAGAATCTCACAACCACCCGTCTGCAGTCGAACCATTCCAAGGCGCAGCAACAGGAGTAGGTGGCATTCTCCGCGATATCTTCACAATGGGTGCTCGCCCGATCGCACTTTTAAACTCCCTACGTTTCGGCAACTTAGATGATAGCAAAACTCAGAGATTGTTCAAAGGCGTAGTATCGGGAATCAGTCACTACGGAAACTGCATCGGCGTACCCACAGTTGGCGGTGAAGTTTACTTCGATGAAGCCTATTCCGGCAACCCCTTAGTTAACGTCATGGCCTTGGGTTTAATGGAAACTCAAGAAATAGTTAAATCCGGCGCATCGGGAATCGGAAATCCCGTGCTTTACGTCGGTTCAACTACCGGGCGAGATGGCATGGGAGGAGCGAGTTTTGCCAGTGCAGAATTGACCGACAAATCAATGGACGATCGCCCCGCCGTCCAAGTAGGAGATCCGTTTTTAGAGAAATCCTTAATTGAAGCTTGTTTAGAAGCATTCAAAACCGGTGCAGTCGTCGCCGCCCAAGATATGGGCGCGGCCGGAATTACTTGCTCGACATCAGAAATGGCAGCCAAAGGCGGCGTTGGAATTGAATTCGATCTAGACAAAGTTCCGGTGCGAGAAAGCGGCATGGTTCCCTACGAATACCTGCTTTCGGAATCGCAAGAACGGATGTTGTTCGTAGCACAAAAAGGACGGGAACAGGAATTAATCGATATTTTTCACCGCTGGGGATTGCACGCCGTAGTGGCGGGGACAGTGATCGAAGAGCCGATCGTCCGAATTCTCTTTAAAGGCGAAATCGCTGCCGAAATTACCGCCACTGCTTTAGCAGATAACACCCCAATTTATCACCGCGAACTGTTGACAGAACCGCCAGAATATGCTAAAAAAGCATGGGAATGGACGGCGGATTCGCTGCCAGAATCCACAGTTACAGGCATCAAAATTAACGGTAATTTCCAAACTTGGAATCAGATTTTGCTGACGCTTTTAGATACTCCCACCATCGCTTCTAAACGCTGGGTTTATCGCCAATACGACCATCAAGTGCAAAACAATACTGTTGTTTTGCCGGGAGGTGCTGATGCCGCAGTTGTCAGATTGCGGCCTCTCGAACCTTGCCAAACTTCCCTTGCTAAAGGTCTGGAAAACTCCCCCTTTGCTAAGGGGGATTTACAGAGAGAAAATGCTGTTTCTCTAGCTTCCGAAAGCAAACAGGAAGAAGAGGTGATTCCTCTGTTTACAAAGGCACAAGGTAGGGAAACTCCAAAAATTTCTCCCCCCCTTAGCAAGAAAGAAGCGCCCCTGGGGATGATTCCTGGAGTTGCTGCAACGGTTGATTGCAATTCTCGCTACGTTTATCTCGATCCTTATGAAGGTGCAAAAGCAGTCGTAGCGGAAGCAGCAAGAAATTTAAGTTGTGTGGGTGCTGAACCTGTCGCAGTTACTGATAATTTGAATTTTGGCAGTCCCGAAAAGCCGATCGGATATTGGCAGTTAGCCTCAGCTTGTCGCGGAATTGCTGAGGCTTGTCGGGAGTTGGGAACGCCTGTAACGGGTGGCAATGTTTCTCTTTACAATGAAACTGTTGATGCTGGGGGGAATCCTGTACCAATTTATCCGACTCCGGTAATCGGAATGGTGGGGTTAATTCCCGATTTGAAGAAGATTTCGGGTCAAGCTTGGCTCAAAAAAGGTGATTTAATTTATCTGTTGGGAATTGGTGAATCATCCCCAAACTCCGAAGTTTTATCTGAAAGCTCAAAAATCGCAACTTCTCCTACTTTGGGAGGTTCGGAATATTTAGCGGCAATTCACGGGATTGTCGCTGGAAAACCGCCAAGAATAGATTTTGATTTGGAAAGAAAAGTGCAAAAAGCTTGTCGGGATGGCATCCGCAGCGGTTGGGTAGCTTCTGCTCACGATTGTGCCGAAGGTGGAATGGCGATCGCCCTCGCGGAATGCTGTATCTCTGCTAAAATGGGTGCAGAAATTCATCTCAGTTGTAATTCGGCAAATGTCGGCCGCTGGGATGAAATTTTGTTTGGTGAAATGGGCAACTGCATTATTGTTTCCGTCGCACCGAAAAATCAAGAAGTTTGGGAAGCTTACCTGCAAGAACATTTGACCGAAATGTGGCAGAAAATCGGTTTAGTTGGGGGGGCGGAATCGCCTTTGCGGGTTGTGACTGCTGACAATCAAGCGTTGATTGAGGTTGGGATGGGTGATATGGGCGATCGGTTCTATAATGCGATCGAGCGTCGAATTGGATCTGTTTGATTGTTGTTTATAAACCCGGAGGTTAGAAACCCGCCGATTAGAAACCCGGCGGTTATAAACCGCGTCTACACAGACGAAACCCGACGAAAGCGGGTTGAATTTCTTCATAAACCCGCGATTATAAACCGGGTAGTCCTAAACAAGTAATGACAAATTGTAATGATGGATAAAATACCAAATCGCACCGATGTGATTATTTAACGACTTGGAAAAAGATAAGGTCTTTCGTACCAAACGAGACACCCGTTGTCGGAGTATTGTCATAAAGTAGCGCTAGATATTACCCCCCCAACCCCCCAACCCCCCCGCGATTTCGGGGGGGCTAAGACTTCATCCATACCACATCTTTAGAAAAATGGTATTACACTAATTGCTCGTTCGTTGCTCGTTACCAGGAAGAGCCTGGTAATGCAGGTGCGGAGGAAGAGCCTCCTTCTTTCTAACAACTTACAGGAGAGAAGACTGTAGGAGGTGTTTAAGTTATTAATTTTTCGATACTTACCTATTTATTGAATAATAAAAAGGGAAACTGAAGATACATCTTTCCTCCCATTTCCCCTTTTTTTAAGGACGGTTTTCCTGACTGCGAACCTGGCAGTTAATTGACTGCTGCTAACTGTTTGTCTTTGACTTCCACTGGTGCAGTCAAAGCTTCTTCCAAATCCGCACAGCCGAGTTTTTCCTCCAGAATTGCCATCACTTCGCGGCCGAAATCATTGGAATTTCGCTGCCAAGCTTCTAAACAAACTTGCCCGAAAAATGAACCCAAAGGTTCGGGATTCCACAGCAATTTGCGCGCTGTCCAAGGCATCAAACTCATCGGGTCATAATCCGGTTTGAGAATATCCTTTTTAAAGGCGTATTCTTCTAAAATTGTGTGCGGCTGCAACCCAATAAAGAAAATAGCTGGTTCTACTTTATCGACTCCGAAAATCCGCTCTAATTCTCGGTGATAGGCAATTGTTTGTCGGATGGTTTCAAAGGTTTCATCAATGACGTTAAATGAGTAATTGACGGAAACTACATCGTTGTAACCGGCTGCTTTTAAATCGCGGCAATTTTCCAAAACTACTCGCAAGTTGTAGCCCATCCGCATTTTCCTAACCAGTTCCTGGGAACCGCTGGTGATGCCGATTTCAAAGTAGTTCATGCCCGTTTTTACCATCAAATCGCACAATTCGGGTGTGAGATTGTCCGCACGGATGTAAGCAGCCCAGTGGATGTCTGTCATGCCGGAGAGGATGATTTTTTGCAATAATTCGATCGCATCGTCGATGAATTTGCGCGCCGGGATAAATTGAGCGTCGGTAAACCAGAAATTGCGGATACCTCGATCGTACAATTGGCGCATCTCCGCCACCACCTCATCCGCCGGATTGATCCGCACTTGTTTTCCTTCAATCACCGTATAAATGCAGTAACAGCAATTGTGGGGACAGCCGCGCTTAGTTTGGACTCCGAGGTAGAAGTCCATATCCTGTAAATAATAGGAAAATTCCGGCCAAATGGTTTCGATGTAGTTGTAATCGCAGGCGGTTTTCTCGATGTTGGCTGGCTTTTCGTGAATTAGCCGATCGCGCGGCACAGTTTCTCCTACTACATAACATCTTTCCTGCGCCAAATCTTCGCCTTTAATCAACTTCTCCAGCAAAGCTTCGCCTTCGCCCACCGAAACCACAGTCCCGGCCGGCAAGCTGCGCCCCAACTGCTCGTAAAACACGCTCACAGCACCGCCACCGACCACTGCACGGGCTTCCGGGCGGTATTTCCGGGCCCGCTTCAATCCGCGCTTAATTAGTCCCAGATTGCGCCACAGTTCGGTGTAGTAGGACGCGGCCAAACGCAATCCTCCGAGTGCTCCCCGGAATTTTGTCAGCGGATTTTTGGCGTAGTAAAACTCGAAGGCATTTTGTAAGGGATTCCCGCCCCTACCGCCCACGGGCGCGTAAATTTGAATGTCCCGCCAAGAGAAAACTAACAGCGTTGGTTGAAACTCATCGACGATCGCATCCAAACCTTTAGCGTAGTCGAGGGGCGGTACTGCGCCTAGGTCAAAAATGCGCTGTTGGACATCGGGAAACAGCTTGTGTACGCTATCGGAAAGGTACACTACTCCGATCGGGAAAATTGGGTTGCAAGGGAGGCGAACGTACAGAACTCGGTTTTCCATGATTGCTATATCCTAAAGTGGAAGTTTTTCAGCTACGGTTAATATTCTTTTAATATAACTTTACCAAAAAACTGGGTCTAAAGCCCCGCTCCTTTAGGACGGCTTTTCTTAATCCTGTATTCATGCTAGAGTTATTTATACTACATACGACGTAAAATGCTGGTATTTGAGGCAAAACTTGAGGGAGAAAAGCAACAGTATGAAAGGCTTGATGAAGCTATTCGTACCGCTCGTTTTATCCGCAATTCTTGCATCAAATACTGGATGGACAACAAGGGAATTGGGCGATACGATCTGAGTGCTTATTGCAAAGTTCTCGCTCATGAGTTTCCTTGGGCAAACAAGCTCAACTCTATGGCTCGTCAAGCTTCTGCTGAAAGGGCTTGGAGTTCCATCGCTCGATTCTACGACAACTGCAAGAAGAAAGCAGCGAAGAAAGGTTTCCCACGCTTTAAAAAACATCAAACACACGGTTCTATAGAATACAAAACCTGTGGCTGGAAGCTGTCGGAAGATAGACGAACTATCACTTTCACCGATGGTTTCAAAGTCGGAAGTTTTAAGATGTGGGGAACCCGTGATTTGCATTTCTATCAGTTGAAGCAGATTAAGAGAGTTCGGGTTGTGCGTCGTGCCGATGGGTACTACGTTCAGTTTTGCCTTGATGTTGAGAGAGTTGAGAAAAGAGAACCAACAGGCAAAACAGTCGGATTGGATGTGGGGTTGACTCACTTCTACACCGATTCTGACGGGCAGGCGATTGAAAATCCCCGCCACCTCAGAAAGTCTGAGAAAGCCCTCAAGCGCCTTGGTCGAAGACTTTCTCGAACTCAAAAAGGCTCGAAAAATAGAGCCAAGAGTCAAAACCGGTTGAGCAGAAAGCACCTCAAGGTAAGTAGGCAGCGTCAAGATTTTGCCGTGAAGTTGGCAAGATGCGTCATCCAGTCTAACGACTTGGTTGCCTAGGTCGACTTGATGGTGCGGAACATGGTTAAGAACCGGAAGCTGTCTAAATCTATTAGTGACGCAGCTTGGTCGGCTTTCGGAAACTGGTTGGAGTATTTCGGCAAGGTGTTTGGAGTGGTAACGGTTGCCGTTCCTCCCCACTACAGCAGCCAGAATTGTTCCAACTGTGGGGAAGTTGTTAAGAAGTCGTTGAGCACAAGAACTCATAAATGTCATCATTGCGGGTTGGTTTTAGACCGAGACTGGAATGCAGCTCGAAACATACTTGAACTTGCACTTCGTACCGTGGGGCACACGGGAACGTTAAACGCCTCTGGAGACATCGACCTCTGCTTGGGTGAAGAAATTCCTCCAAGTAAGCCGAGTCGTGGAAAGAGGAATCCTCAGAAGTGATTCTGGGAATCCCCGTCCTTTAGGTCGGGGAGGATGTCAAAATATCTCTAATTTTAGCAATTTAATATTAAATATTTGAAAATTTTCCCCATTGGTTTAAGGCTGAGTTTGCGAGTGTCGGTCGGCGACAGCAGCCGAAAAAAGCGAATATTGAAGCAAATACAGCGGATTTTGACGGAAAATCCCAGATGAGAGTCAACAGTTAGGTATTTTTCTGGGTAAATAGAAATTTTAGGGCGATCGGTCTCCGGTATGTTATTGATACGCTTTAAGACAAAAAATGCAACTCTAAGCAAGCTCCAAATCCAGATTCGGTAAGTCATTCCCCAATCTCAAATCTCAAATCTCATATCTCAAATCGTTGGAGTTGGTAGTCCGCTTTACAGTAGCCGGGATCGCCTAGTGTTAGCCTAAGAAGATAACTAAAAATTTTAGGCAAGGCTCCCTCAGCAGTTATGGCTCAAATTCTTGACCCACTACCCTCAGACACCGACAGCAAGATTCTGTGCTGCTACGTCAACGCCACCAGTCTGATTCAGATTGCTCGCATCTCCAACATTCCTAACTGGTATTTTGAACGAGTGGTGTTTCCCGGACAGCGTTTGGTGTTTGAAGCGATGTCCGCCGCAGCGTTGGAAATTCACACCGGGATGATGGCGAGTGCAATTTTGTCGGATACAATTCCTTGCGATCGCTTGCAGATTAACGAAGGCCCGTATTCAAACGTCAATTCTAACAGATCCCCAGGTGATGCTGCTGGCGATCGCGCAGCAACCGCCGCCCGCCCCAAATCCCGAGAAATCTCAGAACCTTTGACAGTACCGGCACTAACCGCCGTTGATTAATAGAAGTTGTGAGTTTTGAGTTATAAATTGTCGGTGAATTGATAACTCCGCGCTCAAAATTCCAACTTCTGCAAAGCGGTAAAAACTCAATACTTAAGAACCAAAGTTTCTGAAATGAATTTTACATATCAACTCAAAACTGCAAATATTGTCCGATTTTTCATATTTGCTTGAGTTTGGTTCGCGAGACCGACAACTGTGCAAAAATAGCATTAAATAGCTTCTAGAACTTCAGTTATGTCAGCCGAACCGATCGCCCTTTCCCCATCTTCCGCCCCAGTATTTGAGCCGGCTGTATTCCGGCTTTCTCCCCTGATTAGAATCACGCTGTTGAGCTTGTACGCAGCCCTCACAATTCCCTTGCCGTTTTTGTCGGAAGTAACGCAAGCACCGATTCCTCCGACCGCACTCTGGGCGGCAATTATTGTCGGCGCAGCGGGCCTCTACGGTGTCCTCAGCGAACGGGTAATTCTCAGCGAGGAGGGGATTGAAGTTACCTATCCGAAGTGGTTTCCGCGCGTGTTTCGCAGGGGTTGGTCGCTACCTTGGACTGAGGTGAAGGCTCTCAAACCTCGATCGACCGGTCAAGGAGGCTTGGTTTACTATTTTCTGAGTCATGGGGGCGAAGGTTATCTGCTACCGATGCGGGTGGCTGGATTTGGTAAATTAGTCGGTTTGGTGGAAGCAAAAACGGGTATTGATACTAGGGATGTTCGCCCTTTATCGCAGCCTTGGATGTATCTGATTTTGTTGGGATGTACTCTGCTGCTGCTGTTGGTGGATGCGTGGACGATTGTAACTGCGATCGGGTTCAAAGGTAATTTGTAATATTATCTCTGTTGTTTATTGAGTTTGTACCTTTGGGGGCGGGCTTCTAGCCCACCCCACAAGATTGGTCACAAAAAGAAGCAGACAAATTAAATTGGCAAAAACTTACAAAGCTGTTTGATTGTGTTCATTTCAGGGGACAAGATTAGGTAAAAAATATTAATTTGGTCTTGTTAAAATTCTTACAGTTCTTGTGGGGTGGGCTTCTAGCCCGCCCCAAATATGTAGCTCAAATGTTATGAATAAAAAACCCGGTTTATTTAAGAAGCCGGGTTTTTAGGTTTTCTATTGTTGATTAGAAGTTACTTAATTTCAGCAGATTTCCGAGAGTTAGGCGATTCGTAGTAAACCCCTGAACCTGTATCGGAGACAAAATGACAATCCCAGTAAGAGCGAATAAAGCTCTTCCAAATTGGATCGGTTGATTTGCGATAATAATCGCCCAACAATGGCTTGATGGCTTCTGTTGCTTCCTTCAAGTGATAGTGCGGCATTGTCGAGAAAATGTGGTGGGCGACGTGGGTGCCGATGTCGTGATGGATGGAGTTGATGAATCCGTAATCGCGATCGATCGTAGATAGCGCACCTTTCAAGAAATACCAGTCATCTCCGCGATACCAAGGAATATCGGCTTCTGTGTGGTGCAGGAATGTTACCAAATCCAGCCACATTACGAAGATTACGTAGGGCACTAGGTAGAATTTGAGTAAAAACAACCAACCAAATTGGTAGGTTAATGCGCCTAAAAAGCCTACCATCAGTACCAAGGATGCGGAACTCGTCAACACATCCCATTTTTCGGAAGGACGGAAAATCGGGCTACCGGGCATGAAGTGAGAACCTACCCGATCGGGCGATCGGCGAAACAGATAAATTGGATAGGCAAATAACATCAAATAAAAGCGTCCCAGCTTCTCATACCAGGGCATTTGATTGTATTTGCTTTCCGACACTGGATACCAGCTTTCATCGTTATCCAAGCTGCCTGTATTTGCGTGGTGGGTTCTGTGGCTGATCCGCCAACCGTGGAAGGGTACGAGAATGGGTGCGTGGGAGAGGTGTCCGATCAGGTTGTTCAGCCATTTTTTCTTAGAAAATGAACCGTGCCCGCAGTCGTGGCCTACTACAAACAACGCCCAAAACATGGTTCCCTGCATCAACCAAAAGATTGGATAAAACCACCAGGAATCGAGGCTGTAGGCGATCGCGTATAAACCTGCGATGATGCCAATATCTAAAAAGAAATAAGCCAGAGATTTCCCTGTCGAGGGTTCAAAACAGTGAGCTGGAATGGCTGCTTTAACATCGCCAAGAGTAAAAGGTAACTCTTTTGTACGGGAGGATGAGCTTTTGTCGCTCGGCGGATTGAGAAGAGTATTTGATTGCACGAAGTTTCCGATTTAAGCTGACTTGAGAAACCGCATTTCGCCTTTTAACTTTCACTTTGGGCTCGGAAGGAGCCATATTTTTTACTCTGCAAGGGTTTCTAAAGTTCTTTAGTTCGCATGAATAGCCCGCCCGCGATTCTCAAGCAAGTTGGCTTGTAGAATACTTGTGTGGGAAAATTTAGCGCGATCGACCCTGTTATCTAAAAAAAAATATCCTGTGTCCGTTGTTAGTGCGAAATGCGACTTTTATCTGAGATAGATCGCACTTTTGGAGGCACTACCTCCAGTCCGCCAATGGCAGAGCTAAGTTAATTTAACATTTCTACACACACTCTGGCAACAAGTTATCGCCGAAGGAAGAGGAGGGAATTGGGCGAGCGCGAAGCGGAGGGATGGGGCATTGTTAGCTGTTGACTGACAACCGTCAACCGTCAACTGACAACCGTCAACTGACTTCTTCTAGGTTGCAGCTTTTTCTAAGATCAGCTTAGACCGTTTTACCACTTCTGGAATCTCGATCGGATAATCGCCGGTGAAACAGGCCGAACAGAAACTTTTCGGATCTTCGTTAGTCGCCTTCAGCATTCCGTCTCTACTCAAGAAAGCCAAGGAATCCACCTCCATGAGAGTGGCGATTTCTGCGACTGACTTGGTAGCAGCAATCAACTGATCTTGATTGTCGGTGTCTATCCCGTAGAAACAAGGATGAGTCACCGGCGGCGAGGAAACTCTCATGTGTACTGCAGTCGCGCCCGCATCCCGCAAAGCTTTAACTATTTTGCGACTGGTAGTGCCGCGCACGATCGAATCGTCGATAATAATTACCCGCTTTCCGTCCAACACATCTCTGAGAGGGTTGAGTTTCATGCGGATTCCTGACTCCCGCATGGCCTGAGTCGGTTGAATAAAAGTGCGCCCGACGTAGCGATTTTTAATTAATCCTTCGGCGTAAGGAATGCCGGAAGCTTGAGAAAAGCCGATCGCCGCCGGGATGCCTGAATCGGGAACGCCGATGACTATATCAGCATCAGCGGGAGATTCGGCAGCCAACGTCCGCCCGAGCCGCAGTCGGTAGCTGTACAAACTTTCACCTTCCATCTGGCTGTCTGGTCGAGCAAAATAGATCATTTCAAAGATGCAAAGTTTGCGCTTCTGCTGCTTGCTCCAGTGGAAGGAAGCCATACCTTCCTCTGTAATCCAAACCAATTCCCCCGGTTCTACATCCCGCAAAAATTCAGCGCCGATAATATCTAAGCCGCAAGTTTCTGACGCTAAAACGTACCGTACCGGAGTTGTGGGGAGAGTGCCAATTACCAGCGGGCGGACGCCGTGCGGGTCTCTGACTCCCATAACGCCTTTGGGGGTAGCGATCGTCAAACTAAAGGCTCCCCGGCACATACCAAAAGCACTGATTGCTGCTTCCAGCCAGTCTTTGCCCTTGTCTACCTCCGAACCGATCGCCACGGCGATCGCCTCTGAATCCGTCGAGCTGACAAACTCGCAGTTGCGAGACAGCAATTCTTGCCGCAATTCTTTAGTGTTGACAAGATTTCCGTTATGTGCTAAGGCAATTTTCCCCAAACGGGTTTGGACGACCACAGGTTGAGCGTTGATCGCCCGCGACGATCCCGTAGTAGAGTAGCGAGTGTGACCTATGGCTAAGTTACCGGGCAAGTGATCTAAATTCGATTCGTTAAAGACTTGGGAAACCAGTCCCATATCTTTGTGGAGGTGGACTGTTTCATCTTCAAAGGTGGCAATTCCTGCTGATTCCTGACCCCGGTGCTGCAAGGCATACAAACCGAAGTAGGTCAACTTGGCGACATCTTCACCCGGTGCGTAGATACCGAAAACGCCGCAAGCTTCCTCTGGCTTGTCGGGTTTGCTAGAATGCTCGTCAGCCTCGAAGGAATGGTTGGGAATCATAGAGGGGTGGGTTCCTAATGGGGAAGGTGGGTTAGGGGGACAGTTTCAGCGGGAATTCTTGTTTGCGAAAGCGCCGCATAACTTAACATTGCCTTAATTTTGCCACGGATCTGTCATTATTTCCAAGTCGTCTAGCATTTCAGACAGCAGGGATGCGGCGTTTAATGGCATTGTAGTATCGATCGCCCAGATTTGCGATCGTAGCATTTATTCGGGGCGGGCGATCGGGCGATCGGGCGATCGGGCGATTGTCAAACTTTCGTCCGCACAGCGCGAGACTGAAGAGAACGGCGATCGTGCGCCGTGCAAAATAACTTATAAACTTGCTTGACGGGATTTTTCAAATATTAGAATTTAAGGGCGATCGAGCTTGACTTTTTTAGGGAATTGACCTACTATATCATCATGGGAATCTGTGCGGCCATATAAACTCATTTTTGGCGCGATCGAGGATTGAGTAATGTCGTATTTTGTAGGTGCGCCGCTATGAGATTTGCGCTACCGCAAACTACTTCGATACAAATACAGCGGTTCTCACAAAGGTGAGGTATGGTTTTAGGCCCGATGCTTTTAGGCCCTATGCCCTATGCCCGCGAGAGCACCTCATCTTTGTGAGAAAGGCTATATCTCCTTCCAGCCGAAAGTAGAAAAGAACCGAAGAACCTGTCTCAACCAAACCTGCTTGATTTTGAAAAGGATAGGACAAAGCAGATAAAATTTGAGTCTTATTCTTCTGTCAATTGTCTTAATTCTGCGTTCCCCACCCAGAAGCAAGACTCTTCTGAGTCGGAGTTGACGGGTTGAGACATGACGTGACCCCTGACTAAGAGTGAGCATTGTGGTAGCAGAGAATTAAGTGATGCGATTGGTTATCAAAGAAATGGGTTTAAAACCCCGTCGTTCTAGGACGGCTTTAATTCCTTCTGAATTTTTCTGATTGTGTTAAAATAGTATGGCATACTAAAGTAGTAAAACAGCTAAAAAAAATGAAAGCAAGGTTCCAATACAGATTCTATCCAACCGATAGACAACGCCATAGTTTGGCTCAGTTGTTTGGTTGTGTAAGAGTTGTTTGGAACGATGCCTTGGCTGTTAGTAGATGTGGCAAATATCCTGGGCGCAACACTCTATCGAAGTCTCTAACTATATCTAAAAAGACAGAAGAAAAGGCATGGTTGAACGATGTTTCGTCCGTGCCGTTGCAACAATCCCTCAAACAGTTAGAGGTTGCTTACAAAAACTATTTTGATTCCCTAAAAGGGAAGAGAAAAGGCAAGAAAGTGGGTCAACCCAAA
>NZ_JBARVX010000371.1:0-2075 GCF_049646505.1 Microcoleus sp. | reverse complement strand
CAGGTTCTAAGGGTGTTTTCTCAGCCCGGACTTTCGGGCACCCCTAGCTAAGCTATTGATTGTATCACCGATTTCTGTCCGCGACGGCAGCAACTAAGGAAATCTTAATATTGAGAGATAGATGAGGTTCGCGATCGAGGGTGAAAGAAGATTTGCTACAATAAGAGTTAATGAGAGTAGGTAAAGCAGTATGTCAGATGAAGGTCAGACAATTACGAGACAAGAGCCAGAAACTATCGACGAGGAAAACTTCATTGAAAATACTGTGGAAGAGGAGTCTGATGAAAAAATTATCTTCAGATACTATATCACCAGTTATGGAGCGGACTATACCCTTGATAGTCTTGTTAAACGCATCCAAGACGGCAGCATATATGTCCCTTCATTCCAAAGGGCTTATGTGTGGAACATTAAGGATGCCTCCCGTTTTATCGAATCTCTTTTGCTAGGTCTTCCGGTTCCAGGAATATTTCTATCAAAAGAGCAAGACACACAGAAATTGTTAGTGATTGATGGATTACAGAGGTTGCGTACACTTCAGTATTTCTATGAGGGAATTTTTGCACCTACCAAAAAAGAGTTTGCCCTAAAAGATGTGCAGTCAGAGTTTGAGGGGGTTACATACAACTCTTTGCCATCAGAACATCGGCGGAGATTGGATGATTCGATATTACACGCTACGATTGTCAAGCAAGATGAGCCTTCTGATGATAACAGTAGCATCTATCAGATTTTTGAACGCTTGAATACAGGAGGTAAAATACTCGCATCTCAAGAAATTAGAGCCTGTATTTATCATGGCAAATTCAAAGATTTACTTCAACAACTTAACCAAAATAATTCATGGCGAGATATTTTTGGAAAATCTGACACAAGGATGCGGGATGAAGAACTTATTCTGCGATTCTTAGCACTTTATTTTAATGGTGATAATTATCAGAAGCCAATGAAAGAATTTCTCAATCAATTTATGGGTGAAAATCAAGGGTTAAAGTTACATTCACAGCCTCAAATAAGACAAGCATTTGAGCAAACTATTCAGGTCATTCATCAATCTTTAGGCGCTCAAGCTTTCAAGCCAAAAAAAATGATTAATGCTGCTGTCTTTGATGCTGTGATGATAGGTATAGCCCGCAGATTAGAAAAAGGTAAAATTGACAATACTGAAAGATTAAAAGATATATATCAAAAACTTTTAAATGACGAAAATTTCCGCCGTTTTACAGTTGACACAGCACGTACTACTGAGAAGGATGCTGTTAATGGTAGGATTGAAATTGCTACCCAAGCTTTTGCTGCCTTGTAATGAAAAATCAAGAAATCAGCAGGAATAAGCAGGAACTTGACTATTTGTTTGAAAAAGTTACAGCTTTCGAGGCAGATACCTATCTTCAATCTCATTGGGCTAGGTATTTATGTGTTTTAGTATCGGGATTTTTAGAGACTTCTGTGCGTATAATTTATAGAGAGTATGCTAAAGATAAAGCTATACCACAAGTGGCTAACTTTGTTGAGGGGAAGCTACAGGATTTTCAGAATCCTAAGATGGAGAAAATTCTTCAATTAACAGGGTTGTTTGACAAAGATTGGGCAAATGATCTGAGGTGCAAAACAGAAGGTGAACTAAAAGATGCAGTTGATAGTATTGCCAATAACAGGAATAAGATAGCGCATGGTGATTCAGTTGGAATCAGCTACAGTCAAATAAAAGGTTACTACGAACGGGCGATTAAGGTAATTGAGTTGATCGAAAATCAATGCAGTAAATAATCACGGAATTCCTGTAGGGTGCAAGGTCTGAATTGTAAGTTATATTTTACCAAAAGTGCGATCGCCCTAACCCAAGATTAAATCAACACTCACTACAAACTCAGGAAAAGCTAGCGGCGAAACTTGTTCTCCCCGCTCAAATTTTTGCATGGAAGTGTAGCCATCAGCCGTCGCATCGCGGTAAACTTCTAAACAATTAACCTCAAGATCCCACAACCAAACTTCCTGAATGCCCGATCGCGCATAATTCGGTACTTTCACATCCCGGTCATAATTAACCGTGCTATCTGCTACCTCTACCAACA
>NZ_JBARVX010000370.1:0-4901 GCF_049646505.1 Microcoleus sp. | reverse complement strand
GGATCGAGAGGGGTATAAATGGCATATTCCTGTTCTTCGTGATAGAAGCTCGTCAGCCACATAAGTTCCTCGAAATCCGATTCTTCATCGGGATCGGCATCCGGTGCCATCTCCTCGTCAGTAAATTCTGGCAATTCGCCAACTACAGTCAGCGTCACCGCCGTGCGCCGGAGTGTCAAGTTCTGCTCTTGCAGCACAACTTTAGCAATATCAAAAATTTTGTCAATTTCGGTCTCGTCTTCTACAGGAATTGCTGATTCGTCGCTTTCGTCTCCGTGCCAAGTAAAAATTTCTACTGGAGAGTCGATCGGAATTAGCAAAGCGTATTCTTGACCTTCTAGGTTCATCGAATGCTCTATGTTGCAAGCGAGCGATCGCCCGAATTCATCCGTCAGGGTGACGGACTCTTCGTTGGAACTGCCATTCTCTTTGCGGTTTGGGGATGAGGACATCGCGTGTATCTTAATTTTCCGTCAATTATTCAGTAATTTGTGCTTGACAATGGGGAGTTTTCGTGGCGATATTCTGGCGGCGCGGGCGATCGCCAGCCCACAAGTTTAAACCGCGAGACTCGCGGCATTTTCCACGCGGAGAGTGCAGCGTTTAAATTTCTGTCTAGTCCAGAGCGATACTGAGGACAAATCACAATTTTGTGCTGCTTCAGTACCGAGGGTACAGCGAAATTTTCTCAAGTATGTCAACGGTTACAGGTGTGCCTAGCAAACTTGCACAACTAGGATATCACGCCTTTGTTAAAAGCTATCAAGATTGGGAACAGGGGCGATATTTTGTCTTCTCATATCCAACCACCGCTGCAAAATCAGGGCTGCTGCTTTGCGATCGATCGAACCCTTATTTTGCGAAGGCGACATTCCTTGTGCTTGAATCAATTCCTCTGCCTCAACCGAAGTCAGGCGCTCATCTGTATATTCTAGGGGGAGTTCTAAGGCCTCGGCGATGCGGCCAGCATATTTCTGCACTTGTCGCGCTTGATTGCCCAATTCTCCGTTCATGGAGTAGGGCAAGCCTGCAACCAAAATTTTCACTCCGCGCGATCGGACGAGTTCTCGCAGACAAGCTACGTCGCGATCGAAGGACGATCGCACCAGAGTAGTAATCCCCGTAGCGATTAAACCTGTGCCGTCACATCCGGCGATGCCGACTCGTTTGCTGCCGATATCTAATCCGAGGGCACTGATCCATAATTTTTCGTTGGACATTATTATCGATTTTAGATTTTAGATTTACTGTTTTTGGGCGGATACAATTTTATTTAACGAACCGCGAAGACGCAAAGAACGCGAAGGAATAACAGAAGAAAGTAAGAAGATAATAGGCAATATTAAGTTGACATCAATTGAAAGCAGAAGGAAATTCCTGTAAACGTGACAGAAAAAAATTAATTTGTTGGATGATTAATTAATTTTTTTCTGCTTTCTACATTCTACCTTCTGCTTTCAATTGTTAAGAATTGAGTTCTCCTAGCGAGCCGCCGTCTTGAGGCAATTCCGGCAATTTTATAGGCGAAGCGCTACTAACATCTGTTGCTGCTGATTCGGAATTTTGACCGTTCAAGGGGTTAATTCGATCGGCTTTACCGTTTCCTGAGTCCGACAAAAACGGTTTAATCTCTGAGGACGCGGGCCCTGCTGCGGCTTCCCCAGCCATCGGGCCCAGCCAGGACATCCGACCCGGTACGGGTTTGCGAGTTGGCTGGAAGCTCTGCAACACTTCTGATAGTTGGAGTCCTTCGAGGGAGACTAACTTTGATTCGCGCAGTTTGTGCCATACCGATCGAGACATCAGCAAGCTGTGTTCCAAGCGCACGGCTCCAAATTGCTCTAAATAAGCTTCGCGTTCCGGTTGATAGTCGGCGGAAGCTAGTTGCAAGCTTTGAACGGGGAAGTCTTGAACGAGTCGCGCCATCTGGGATAGCAGTTCTGGGTACAGCCAAGTGTAGGCCGGGTGTACGGTCAACTGGGCGACGTGTGGCGCTTGGCCGTTGCGGGATAGCTGCACCTGAAAATAGCCGATCGCGGCTTTCCGCTGCGGTTCAAACACGTAACCGCTGACTACTTCTGTTTTCGCCAGCCACTGTCTGGCACCTTCGACTAAAGCGCCGAAAAAACTGGTTTTGAAGTCTTGAATGTGCCGGTCGAATACTTGGCGCACCAAGGGCGGCATCGATGCGGTATCGAGTTGATACAGCAATTGAGCGTCCGCGTTGCTGACCGGCAGCAGGTTGGGCAAATCTGGCGTTGAGTTTGCCATGAATTGCAGGCGTTCTGGGGCGATCGTCCAGTAAGTCATCTGCGCCAACGGCTGAAACCCGTTCTGCCGGTACAAAGCCAGGGAGTTTTTGTCGCCGACATTCACCTCCAGCAGCCACGTCCGCGCCTCCCAGACTGCCTCAAAGCAGTACCGCAGCAGCATGGAACCAATGCCTTTGCTGCGGGCTTCTGGGTCTACTCCGATGCGATCGATCCGCCAAGTGCTGCGGGTGCGGTTGAAAGGAGAAATCTGAATTATGCCCTTAACTTTACCCTGTTCTTCGGCAACGTGGGCGCGGAACACCGACTGGCCAGTGTTTGGAAACAAGCTAAAAATTTTCAGCAGTCCGTACCAGCGACGAATCTGCTGCAGCTTTCTACCCAGTACCAGGTCGCAGCTTGCGCCCTTGCCGTTTTCTGGATTTTCGGCTGTTTCCGCGCACAGTTGTTCCATCGCCTCGATGTCGCGGTACTGAAACGGGCGAATCACAACCGGGTTTTGGTTTTGAGAGGTAAATGAAGTCATATATAAATTCTCAGGTGAGGTATAAATTGATTATTGGTTATTGGTTATTGGTGTCAACTTAAGGTCAAACGTAGTGCTCGTATTCTGTCTAGCGATTAAGCGTCGATCCCCCCTTAGCTTGCCCCCTACTCGACCCCTACTCCCCTTAAGAAGGGGGGGACAGGAGCATTCTCAAAGTCAACCCCTACTCCCCTTAAGAAGGGGGATTTAGGGGGATCTGGCCTCAGCGGTAAACAACATATACAAAGGCTTTTAGCTTTAAGTTGACACTAATGGTTGGCGAGTCTCTAATAAAACTTGATAACCGTAATAGCACCAAAGTGGAGCATAGAAATTAAAAAGTTAAACCTTTTTAAGAAAGGGGAAGAGTTAGGGAAGTTTTGATCTCAAAACTTAGTAACTTTTAATTCTTCTCCCTTTCTTAGTGGATCTAAAGTTAAAAACTTTAAATCACTTTTTTGACTTTTTAATTTTCAGTCTTCGACTCAAGATTTCTGTGGCAGAGGTCGAATCAATACGACCGGTGTTCGCTCGTCAGCATTCCCGGCGGGGTTGCTGTGCAAGGCTTGCTCTAAAAATGTTACCGATAAATCGGAGGTCGCTGCTAATATCTTAACTGCTTTCAAGTCGTTAGCGTCTACGATCGCCGCCGCAAGTCCGGTTTCTCGTTGAATTTGTTCTACAACTTGCTGGGGATTGTCCGGGCCGAGGACAATAAATTGGTCGAAGGGAGGCAAAGTCCCGGTAACGTCGTCGATCAGCCTTGCTTGTTCCCCTGCTAGTTGGTAAAAAACTCCCGGTTTACCCAATATTTTAGCTGCAGAGCCGATCGCAAATGCTGCAACTACGCGCCAAGGGCCTACTACATCCACCAAAGTTTGCATTCCGCAAGCCGTGGCCAAACTCGACATCGGCAAGAAAAACAAACAAACTCGCTTTGCTACCCATCCGGGTTTAACTTCGCTGGGGTGGCGGTAGCGTCCCTGCATCAAAGCTAGGGGAGTTTCTGCGAGGGCAACAATATCGCCTTTCTGGGCGCGCGGCACCACGTAACGCTTGACAATTTCGACGGGATCGTCTAGTTCTGCCAGTATGTGGGTGCGAATCGGCAAAACTTCGGCAACTCCGACATTGCGGGCGACGGGTACGGTGTCCGAGTTGGGAAATTGCAGCGGGACTACTACGTTGCGGACTTTGGGGATGCGCCCGCCCGGGCCGTAGGTGACGAAATGTATTTGCACCCAAGCTGACTGCAATTTGGTTAAATCTTGCCCTTGAATCTCTACAGAAACTTTGATTTTGGTGGTTTGTTGGGCTTTAACAATATAGCCGAACCAGTAATCGTCCGATCGGGCTTTTGCGTCTTTGTGACAAGGAATCACTTTTGTCTGGAAAGTCACGCCATCCAAACTTGCGTCTGACAGCAGTTTCACCTGTGCGCGCACTTCCGGCAACATCACCTCGAACCGCTGTGTCAGGTTGCGGAATTCCATTTCCCCGACTAAAAGATAGCGATTGGGTTCGTTTATGGCTAAGTGCCATTCTCCGGCTGTAAGTTCTAGTTTATTTGCACTCCCAGTCCGGCGATAGTTCAACTCTAGGCCCAATCCGCCCAAGGCTAGCAGCGAACCTGCTGCTGCGATTCCTGTTGCTAAACTCTCAATCACTCAAATCACCGCCAATAATATTTTGTGTTTACTTTAATCGATATCGGGTACTTCGCGATCCGATCCGGCAGTAATTGGATTTGCTGGGGAAAGTTGAGGGCGATCGAACTTATGCAAAATTACAGGTTAAGTGCGATCGCCTCTGGTGGCTAAAGCGGTCAAGTTGCTGTTCAAATATCTCGTTCGTGAGTTAGATAACTCCAAAATCTGGCGTTGCTTAATCAGAGTATGAAAAAAATCAGTTGAAAATCCCGAATTTTTGTGGATAGTGGTTTCTCTGACTTGCATATTTAGCCTTTCCTACCGTAAATCAGCAACGCCTACACAACAAATCACTTAATTTAATAATATAATAAGCTGTGTTGCATTTAAATTGTATATTTCGACGATCGATCAAAAAGCTTCTCTTCCTCTCCCCCTCTCTCCCCTCTCCCCCTC
>NZ_JBARVX010000369.1:0-8516 GCF_049646505.1 Microcoleus sp. | reverse complement strand
GCCAAATTCCCGCCTCAGATTTGGTAAATGCGCTGCAATCTTTATCGCGGCGCTGCTTGATAGAACAACAAGCAAAATTTTACACTATTTCACCTGTATTGAGGCAATATGCCACAATAAGACTCGGCGCTTGAAACCGCTTTAGGGATGCAAAATCGAATGTACTTCGTTTGTCGTTTGATTTTCACCCCCAACGATACAAACGAAGTC
Organism: Microcoleus sp.; assembly: GCF_049646505.1. Lineage (GTDB taxonomy): Bacteria > Cyanobacteriota > Cyanobacteriia > Cyanobacteriales > Microcoleaceae > Microcoleus. The sequence goes on along the minus strand of NZ_JBARVX010000369.1, from coordinate 8,306 downwards.
CCTCTCTAAGAGACTAAGAGATATAAATTAGATAGAATAATCAGTAGTCGCAATTCCATTGTTTGCCATGACGCTGAAAGAATTAGAGCCTCAACTGCTGGCACTCTCTGACGACGAAAAAGCTCAAGTTGTTCAACTCCTATCTCAGGGCAAAATCACCCTGGGGCGCGGTATTGAAAAAACGCCTGATGTCTGTGGTGGGAGTGCCTGCATTGCAGGAACTCGCATCACCGTTTGGGGACTTGTCGAAGCTCGTCGCATTGGCTATAGCGAAGCCGATTTACTCACAAGCTATCGATTACTCTCTGCTACTGATATTGCTAACGCTTGGGCCTATGCTGAAGCTTTCTCCGATGAAATTGAAACAGAAATTATGGAAAACGATCGACATTAACTTATCAGCTAGTAATGCTTTGCCCTAAATGCTTCAAGACTTGAAATGCCGATCGCAATTCACTACGCACAGTATAGATCGAAAATGCCCGCGATAACCCGTATTCGGGCGTAGGTTGAGCCATAAGTTTCACAAACAACACATCATCGCCATTCGTCAACATCCCAAATCTCGGTTTATCCAGATCGGGATTTGCCATCATGTATGCTAATGCTTGGGGTAATGCCGATCGCACCGAAATCGTAGTCTTCTTACACTCCAAAACCATTACCCAAAGCTGATTCTGCAAAATCAAAATATCAATGCGTCCGCGCAGCGTTTCTTCCCCATCATCGATCGCAATTTCGATGGCAGCTTCAGCCTTCATCCTGAAAGGTGGATCGTAGAATCCCGCCAATTCTAACAAAGGAGATGCCACCAGCAATGTCACTGCCCCTTCTAACAATTCTCCATCGGCTCTATGATATAGCAATCTGCGTCGTAGCGTATCCAAAGCAGCTTGTTCAGAATCGCTGGGATTTGGCAATTGGGCTAGCCACTCAGTAAAAAAAACCTCATCCTCAGTTCTGCTCAAATTCAACCTTGATTCAGCCTCAGCAAGGCTTTTAATAGCATCTGTAACTGCAATAACCTTTGCCATTCGTTCACCTTTGATTCAAACGGTTGAATTTCAAACAATTAGCTTCATTGTAAGCAAAAATAGGGAAATATCTATAGCGGGCACAGTTTTCAATATCACTTCTATGGGTTTCTGTCCACAAACAAAAACCGGGCAACTTCGCAGCTACCCGGCTATCCAAACTTTAGACTTCAGATAAATCTCAAATCTCAAACCTAAAATTCTTAAACAGCGACAGTCTTCTTAGTAGAAGAACTCAATTCGCCCTTAGCATACTTAGCTGCGAAATCGTCCAAAGAAACTTGCTTGATCTTTGTACCTTGACCGGCGCAACCAAAAGAGTTGTAACGATCGCTACAAACCTTCTGCATATACTTGATCGAAGGCTTCAAGAAGTGGCGCGGATCGAATTCCTCGGGCTTAGCAAACAAAGCTTCGCGCACCGCAGCGGTAATCGCCAAACGGTTGTCAGTATCGATATTGATCTTGCGAACGCCGCACTTGATACCCTTTTGGATTTCTTCCACAGGTACGCCGTAGGTTTCGCGGATTTTGCCGCCGTTGCTGTTGATGATTTCCAGCAATTCTTGGGGTACAGAAGAAGAACCGTGCATTACCAAGTGAGTATTCGGCAAGCGGCGGTGAATTTCTTCAATGCGGCTGATTGCCAAAATTTCGCCAGTCGGCTTGCGGGTGAACTTGTAAGCGCCGTGGGAAGTGCCGATCGCCACTGCGAGAGCATCAACGCCGGTTTGCTCAACGAAATTAACAGCTTCTTCGGGATCTGTGAGCAATTGATCGTGGGAAAGCGCACCTTCAAAGCCGTGGCCGTCTTCTGCTTCGCCCATTCCTGTTTCCAGAGAACCCAAGCAACCCAGTTCGCCTTCAACGCTAACGCCGATCGAATGAGCCACTTTCACAACTTCGCGAGTAACTTCAACGTTGTACTCGTAGCTGGCGGGAGTTTTAGCATCCGCTTCCAGAGAACCGTCCATCATTACGCTGGTGAAACCTTGGCGCATGGCAGAATAGCAAGTGCCGGGGGCATTGCCGTGGTCTTGGTGCATGGTAATGGGAATGTGAGGATAGGTTTCAACTGCCGCCAAAATCAAATGGCGCAGGAAATTTTCCCCAGCGTAGGAGCGAGCGCCGCGAGAAGCTTGCAGGATCACGGGGCTGTTGGTTTCATCAGCAGCGCGCATGATGGCTTGGATTTGCTCCATGTTGTTAACGTTGTAAGCCGGCAAGCCGTAACCGTTTTCAGCCGCGTGGTCGAGCAGCAGTCGCATAGGTACAAGCGCCATAGATATTCCTCCTAGTTATTTGTGTTTCTGGGCCGTGAGTTTTAGACAAGCTCAATTCTTACGATAATCTTAAGACAATTTGTAGCCGATCGCGCATTAACTTTCCAAATTTCTACTTAAAAGCTCAAAAAGTAAAATTTTGAGTTCCGAGCATTCAACTCGAAACTCAAAATTCTAGATTTTTTATGGGTCGCCCGGGATTTGAACCCGAGACCAATCGGTTAAAAGCCGAATGCTCTACCGCTGAGCTAGCGACCCGTCAAAACATTGTTACCGCAGACAATTTCTAATAGTAGCACCCATCAATTCAAATAGCAAGTGTTTTTTCAAAAAAAAGTTGCAGTCATGCGAACTAGCATCTGGCAAGTCGCGCCGGGGGGCAAATAAATCAAGTGTTCGCCTGTGTTGAGGGCATTTCGAGGGGCCGTCCAAGGTTCCAGACAGTAAAAATCCTTGCCTTCGACCATCCAGAATACCAACTTCCCGTAGCTGGAACTGTAACTGAGGGTGAGCCGCAAGTTGCGGGCCGCGTCAGTAACAATCGCAGCAAGACCCGTGAGTTCATCAAACGAAACATGAATTTCAGGGAGCGCCGGATCGAAAGCCCCCGTGAAATAACCTTTGGAGTGGGTATTCTGATCCCTGTACTGCATCCCTGGAATCTCAAAGCGCAGATTTGTCTTGTCTGGAGCTAAAAAGTAAGGGTGCAAGCCGCTAGAAAATGGCATGGGTTCAGTACCCATATTGGTGTATTCCTGCAAAATTTCCAAAGAATTGCCTTTAATTTGATAAGTAAAAGCTACTTGGAAATCAAAGGGATAAACAGCCTGAGTCTTCTCGTCGCTGTTAAGCACCAGGGTAATAGCCGCGCAACCATCCGTGACTTGTTCCGTCGCCGTCCAAGGCAAATCGCGAGCAAAGCCGTGCTGTTTGAGCTTGCGCTCAACTCCTTTGTGCGTGTAGGTATTGTCGGGGAGATTGCTACAGATGGGAAACAGGATGGGAATCCCGCCGCGTACAGTCAGATCGGGATTGGCGAACCGTTCCGCGTCCAAGTAGAACATTTCTTTGCCTTCAACCAGCCAGCTAATGGCAATACCGCCCCGTTCCGGCACAACTTCTAGAGCAGAGTTAGCGGTTTCGTCAGAGAGGATATAGGTTTTGTACTGCTTTTGCTTCAGCGCGATCGCAAACACATTTGTCATCGGTAGTAGGTCGTCGATCATTGGTTGTTAGTAAATCGGTCGTTAATCATTGGTCGCTGGTATGTTGCCGTTCGCGCGTTACCGCCCTTTCCTCCCCATCAAAAGCTCCGACCCCACCTGCTAACCAATGCTACTAGCTATAGGAGGCAGGACGAGCCGCGGCCCGGAGGGGTTGCCGACTGTGCGTCGTGGAACGAGCCTGTTTGTCGGCTGCTGTTTGAGTCCAACTTTGAAAGATAGATCCCGACTCGGGGAAAGATAGCTTTGGGGGTTCTCTCCTAGGCTCGGAGGTGGGGGCGAAATAAACGGTTCTTTAATGAATGGCTCTCGAGCAAACGGATCTGGTTCCCGGCTCGGCTTTTGAGGTTGATTCCGGTAGATGCGCGGTGGCAAATCTCGAGTTGGAGGCGGGTTCGACTCAATTGCAGGCCCCGTCCCATTCTCAAAAAATGACGAGTTGTCAGGCTGTTTGGGCGCAGCAGGCAAAGGTGGCAAAATCGGAGCAGGTTTGAGTTGTCCGGGGTTTGGCAGATTGCTTTCACCGGCCGGGACTGGGGAATTAAGCCTGGGCGCGTAGGTACCGCTTTTGGCTGGGTACAAGGTCGAGTTTGGAGTTTTTGGTCTGATTCCTGGGTTGATTGGGGCATCTAGAACTACAGAAGATCGCATTGGCCGATCGAAAATACTAGAAATTTGCTCGACGTGTTTGAGAATTCGATCGCCCGCCGCCCCATTTACAACCGAAGGCTGAAACTTTTTCACCTCCACTGGCAGAAATTCTACCTTCATGTTCCTGTCTTTGAGCGATACTTTCAGGACTGCGGTATCGTAATCGCTGCGAGCATTCGCGCCGAATATAAAATTACCCAGCGAGTAAACAATCGGGCGGCCCTTGTAAACTTCTGCACCTTGGAGGACGTGGGGGTGGTGTCCCACTACCAAATCTGCTCCTTGGTCGATCGTGAACCGAGCCAAATCAATCTGCCAGTCTCCGGGATAATCTGCCAATTCAACTCCCCAGTGGTAATTAACAATAATCCAGTCTACCTGACCCCTGATAGCTCGAATATCCTCTGCCACGCGATTGTTGCGGCGGGGGTTAGTACCCGCTTTCCCTTGGTCGGCGGCGTTGAGGTCAGCATCGTAATAACCGAGGTAAGCGATCCGCTGACCCTTAACCTCAATAATATCTGGACGCCTAGCTTCTTTAATATTTCTACCGGCTCCCAGATGCCCAATTCCAGCATTATTTAGAGTATTTATAGTCTCCACCAGCCCCGGTTCCTCGTAATCCATAGCGTGGCTGTTTGCCAGATTGACAATATCCACTCCTCCTGAAGTTAATACTTTCACCGATTCTGGATCTGCTTTAAAATTTAATTGTTTTTTGCTGTTAGTCAAGGTAGAGCTAGTCAGGGGATTTTCTAGATTAACCATCGAAACATCTGCTTGCCGGTACTCGTCTATATTGGCGAAAGCCCAATGATAATCGTTACCGGCAGATGCTGCCATCGCATCCGATAGATTCACATTTCCTCCGAACATCAGCGTTACGGTGGGGTCGTAGGGATTAGCAACCTGCTTTTGTTTGACTACGGGTACTACTTCTAAAGCAGCTTGCACCGAATCTGGACGTTTGGGAGGCGGCCCCGACATTACCGCAGCTTGCTGGTAGGGCGAGACTGGGGATACTAACCGGATAGCCAGAGCCTCGTGGTAGCTCACCCAACACCCTAAAATAAATGAAGCAAGTGCCGAACCCACTAACAGCAGAGAACGATACGTTTTAAATTTAACCCAATCTATGACCAATAGGGAACGATCGCGCCGCTGCCGCCGATTTGCCGGAGTCACAATTCGCACTGACTGTTTCCAGAGAATCTCTGGTTCTCCAGCCAACCGCGCGTGAATTCGCACCCCTTCTACGGCTGGCGAGTTGAGTCTCCAGAGTTGGTGACAAATAAATTTGACTAAGCCTTCCCGGAGAGTGCTCCCCAGTAATGTAGTTTCTGGCGTAAATTCGCGCTGGAATTCTACTAAGATTTGGACGCAGCCGGCCTGAGCTTGTTCGACGCGGGCATAAATCCCTTCGGGTCTGAGCAAGCTGTCTATCCAGTAATTCAGGGCTTGAAAGTTGCCCGATCGCGCTAGATCCAAGATAGACGGCTGCGACCAATTTTCTGCATATACCATAAATTATTCTCCTTAGCGCATCGATCGCTTTAATTTGTTGTCAACTGCCCGCCGCAGGCGTAGTGCCGCTGCAGGGTGGGGGCTTGCATCTGAACTCCACCGCAACGCCTGAAAACCTCGAAAGGGTTTCAGCTTTCGATCGATGCTGTTCGACACATTAGGGAGTGCTGACAATATCCCCGTACTCGTCGAGTTTTGCCGGAAAATCAGCGTTCTGAGTGCGATATTTCTGCTTCCGGCGAGATCGGGATCGAGTTCATACCCAAAGCATTCAGAGCGGAAAATTAGCTTTTTCTGCGGTTGATTAGCTTTAGAGGTATGCCCAGACTTCGGGCAACGAAAGCGAGGTGTCATTACCTAGATAGCCTAGTTCTTTAATGAACTGAGACTGGCTATCTCTAGCGCGAGTTAGCAGTGGTTGTCTGCTGCTGTCAACTGTTCGACGGATAGCTCAAACAGCGACCAAACAGAGCGACAACAAACACAGACTCTGCGCTGTCGAAATCTCGATTTCTGCTGGCTCAACTAGAACCGGATGATTCCCCCACCATATCGTACTCGCTTAGTGGCGGGTCAGCCCAGCGATCGAGATTTCCACAGCACCGCCAAACCCACTGACTCTCAGTCACTCACTACTTGAGAGCGGTTTGGCGGTGCTTGTTGAGGAAGCGCACCAATACTCTACGAGCGCACAGAGCATTTTCACATAGTATATTTTTTTCATCAATCTATTGAAGACAATACTCCAAACAGTTTGGGATTGACTACTATATAGTAAGGGTTTGGTCGTTTCAGGGCAATCCCGCAACCAACGCAAAACAAACAGTTTCAGACTGCGAGTTGAAAACAGTCCGGACTGTTAAAACAAATTGTCAGCCAACTAATTATCGTCAAATTAAATCTCAACCTGACTTCTGACCAAAAAGTGTCGGTAGCGAGGGTTTCTTGAGCCATTGTTCCCTCAAGTCCTGATTCTGTGATGTATTCGGGCAAATGCCTCTAGCGAGAGATGTCGGCGGCTGCAAAATCTGCGATCGGATAAATGGCATACTGGATAGATTTAGTGGTACAATCAAATTCAATAACACCAATCGGTGTTGAAGTTTCAGAAAACGTGAAACTGGTCAGTCAATATGGCTGTGCCTTCCGATTTAAAACTCAAAGTACGTTACAGAAAAATTGGGATAGGAATCCAGTCCTTGTCGGACGGCTTTCATGATAAGTTATGTATTGTTGATTCGCCAGATGTCAAAATCCGGTCTCAACTCTATAAAATCCCAAAAATCTCAAATAGGTTGGGGCATCAACTATCGGGCTAGGCAATATCAGACAAGCCGTGCTTGCTGAAAGCTATTTGAATCGAGAATCCCCACGCCTTGAGGTTGGGGAGAATGTCAAGGTAAACAGCCCATATTTTAAGCAAGTTACACTGCGCAGGAGAACTGACAAATGCTACAGCGCAAAATCTATCAACTCTGTTGTGATGGTCGTGAGGTTTCTATTTTTCTTCGAGATCAGCAACGTTGGATAGAGCGCGCTCGTATCCTAGATATTGAAGGGGATCTAGTCACGCTGCGCTACGAAACCGACGAAGAAGACGAAATTAGCTCCTGGGAAGAAATGGTGCGTCTAGAAAGTATTGGAGCTGTATCCCAGAAGTTGGCTTCGGTGTCGAGAACTAACTGCGAACCCCTAGTTTCTGACGATTGTCCCGAAGCCGAACAAATTCGCAATCATTACCCGGACTCGAATTTAGATTAGTTTTGAGTTCGCGCTTGAAGCACAAATAAGATTTGGGGGAAAAGAAAATGACTTTTCTCCCTTTTTTCTGGAAAAATTAGGCAAAAAACCCGATTTAATCAGAGCAATACCAATTTCATAAAGTACCGCTACAAATACGATTTATGCCGAAGGAATTTCGATGTCTGAAACAGATATACTAACTGTAGCAATGTTTTATAAAGTTGGTATTGTACCAAATCCGAGTTTGCCACCCCCCTCGATCTTCTGATACCAATTTCATCAAGTAGCGCTAGATATTACCCCCCCCAACCCCCCGCGATTTCGGGGGGGGCTAAGACTTCATCCACAGCACATCTTTAGAAAAATGGTATGACTCTTGTGTTTCCTGTTCTCTTCGCGTTCTACCCTGCGGGAACCCCTGGGGGGAACGCGTCGAAAGCGGTTCAATCATGAAGGGGTACGCAATACCAATTTCATAAAATACCGCTACACATACGATTTCAGGAGAACGAAGTTCGATGTTTAAAACAGACATACTAACTGTAGCATTATTTTATGAAATAGATTAAGAAACGTTTGTCTAGGAGTGCGATCGTATTGGTAGCTATCTGTAAGTAAGTCGGCGCGAATATTTTTCGTCGGGTTCGGATTGAGGCACTCGGCAGAAGGCAGGAGGGATGCGGGAAAGCGGGTGATTTGCATTTCATATCAAATCCTCTCTTCATCGGAATACTAAATTAAAGTTGACGGTTGACTGTTGACGGTTGACTGTTGACGGTCAAAGTCATCTGACGGCGCAACAGGAATTGATATCATATCGTTTTCGGTTGTATCGGTATTGTTCAAAC
>NZ_JBARVX010000368.1:0-4451 GCF_049646505.1 Microcoleus sp. | reverse complement strand
CGATTTGCTTAATTAACCTTGTGTTTAATTATCTTCCCGCGCTAAACTATTGCAAAGTGTAAGAATTATTTAAATTATGTCCTTAGTGAATTTGGCCGATACCAAAACTCGGCTACTCGGCTGTAGTGCCGTATACATCGTAGGGCAATGTCTCTCCACCGCCCTCGCCGGCGGCCCGGTAGCCAACATGGCGGCAGGGGTACTCGGCGGCCCCGGAGGCGTGTTGGCAGCTAGTGTTTTGACAACTCTGATCGCTGATGTTGTGGGGAGTATCACGGCGGGCGAGTTGGGAAACAAGTTGGCGCAGCGCGTGGGCAAAAATGCGGATATTCTCAAAAATGGCGATTTGACGGCGGCGGCGGGAGAAGCTATCAGCCGTCTTCTGGCAAAAGTTGCTGAATCTGAGGAAATCATTGTCATTGCTGAACGAAATGGCCTGGCTTATGCTGAAGCTAATTTTCAATATTTAGCTAATAAAACAGTTGCTTACTGGCTGAAAATTGATGCCGAAACAGACAGCGAGACAACTCCTTTGAACTTTTCTGATGCGGAACTTGCGAAGATTTTTTCGGCTGATGCCAATCAGTTTTTGGAAGTTACGGGGTTGGAGGTGCAAGATTGGCAAGATTTTTTGGGAGATTTTGCGGCGAAGGAAAACAAAACTTTGCATCCCGAATTGATTGCGTGTGCGGCGGCAAAACTGCACGAGTCTTTCCCGAAGGCGTTTTGCGAAGTGCTCAAACAAGATGCGGAGACTGGCGGCAGACAATTTGCCGGAATGCAGTTGATTTTGCACCGCGAAACTTTGGCGGAGTTGAAAGATTTGGGGCTGCAAAATGGGGAAGTTTTGCAAAAGTTGGAGGCTTTGGCGACGCGGGAGCAAATTTGCAAAGTCATGGCGAAATTGGAAGTTATCGAAACTCTTCGCGATGAGTTGGCAGAAGTGCGGGCATTGTTGCAAACTTATATTGATACTTCCGCGCCGAGTTTGCCGCTTTCTTTGCAGTGCGAAACGATTATTCAAGACCGGGTGAAAGACTTTACCGGGCGCTTGTTTGTATTTGAAGCAATTAGCCGTTTCTTGGGAGACAATCGGCAAGGTTATTTTGTTTTGGAAGCGGAACCTGGTGTTGGTAAAAGTTCGATTATGGCGAAGTTGGTGTTGACACTGGAACGCCATTGTGTTACTCACTTTAATTCGCGGTCGGATGGAATTATTGATGCTAAAACATTTCTAGAAAATGCCTGTACTCAGTTAATTCAAGGCTTTCAACTTCAGGATAAGTATCCGCAACTGCCGGATAATGCCACGGCAAATGGCAATTTTTTAGGGCGGCTGTTGGGGGAAGTCAGTGCTAAAGTGGCTCCGAAAAAGTTGATTTTTGTGGTGGATGCCCTGGATGAAGTGGATTTGAGTTCCCAAAGCAGAGATAGCAATGTTTTATATTTGCCGGAAGTTTTGGAACCTAACGTTTATTTTATTGTTTCCAAACGACCAGAACACTTGCCAATGCCGGTAAATCATCTGGTTTTTGATTTGATGCAATACAATGCAGAAAGTTTGGCAGATGTCAAGGCGTATCTGGCAAAACGCACGGAGAAAAGTGCGTCTATTCAGAGTTGGATTAATCATCGGAATTTGAATCGGGAAGAGTTTGTGGAGGCGGTGGCAGAAAAAAGCGAAAAGAAATTTATTTACCTGCGCTACGTGCTGGATGAAATTGAAAGCGGCACCTACGGGGATGTTTCTTTGAACGATTTGCCAAGGGGCTTGCAGCAATATTATAAGAAACACTGGGGACAGATGATGGGCAGGGATGACGATCCGCTGTTGGAGATGAAGGTGAAGATTATTTATGTGCTCTCAAAAGCGCGGGAAGCTGTTTCTCGCGGGTGGATTGCGAAATCGGTGGGTGAGCGGGATTTTGAAGTGCAGCGGGTACTCAGGAAATGGGATTCGTTTTTGCGGCAGCAGCAAGTCGATGGCGAAATTCGGTACAGCATTTATCACAACAGTTTTCGCGACTTTTTGGAAAAAGATGAAACTGTGCAATCTGCTGGGATTGATGTTGAAAAAGTTAAGCGTAAAGGTATTAAGAACCGGATAGATGGAGCGCCGCTATGAGCGATTTAAGTGTGTGGTTGGCGCAACTAGAAAAATCGCAACGAGAATATTTGTTGAAGTATCAACCGAAGGATTTTGTTGAGGAGTTGCGGGAGTTCGATCGTTATTATCGTTGGATGACGGATTTTGGTTTTATTGAGGCGAAGTTGGATTTGTTGGGGGTGCAGTCGCTGATTGAGGATTACGATTTGGCGAGAATTTCTGATGTGTTGCTGGCCCAGGAGCAAAGGTCAACGCTGAAGTTGATTCAAGGGGCAATTCGCAAGTCGGCGCACGTTTTGGAGCGGGATAAAACGCAACTTGTAGAGCATTTGTGGGGGAGGTTGCTGGATTTTGAGGTGCCTGAGATTCAGGGGTTGCTGGAACAAGGAAGGCAATCGAAAGATAGTCCTTGGTTGCGGCCTTTGAGGGCTAATTTAGAGCGGGCCAATGAAGGAGCACTGCGAACACTCACCGATCATACTAACTCGGTAACAGGAGTGGCGATCGCACCAGACGGAAAAACAGCGATTTCCGGTTCATGGGATAAAACCCTAAAAGTCTGGGATATCCACAGCGGAACTTTGCTCAGAACTCTCACCGGCCATACTGATTGGGTAACAGCAGTCGCGATCGCACCCAACGGAAAAACAGCAGTTTCGGGTTCAGCGGATTACACCCTAAAAGTCTGGGACATAAATAGCGGAACCTTCCTCAAAACCCTGACTGGTCATACTCGTGAGGTATTTGCAGTTGCGATCGCATCGGATGGAAAAACAGCAGTTTCAGCTTCAAAAGATAATACCCTAAAACTCTGGGACATCGACAACGGAAATTTGCTCAGAACTTTCAGCGATTATACTGATTTGATAAAAGCATTCGCGATCGCACCAGACGGCAAAACAGCACTTTTCGCTTCACGGGATCACACCCTAAGAGTCTGGGAAATCGACAACGAGAACGAATTCAAAACTCTGATCGGTAATAATTACGGGGTAAAAGCAGTCGCGATCGCACCTGACGGAAAAACAGCAGTTTCGGCTTCATGGGCTCGCCACCTAAAAGTCTGGGATATCGACAGTGGCACCTTGCTCAAAACACTCTGCTGTCATACTGAGTTGGTAGAAGCATTTGCGATCGCACCTGACGGAAAAACAGTAGTTTCGGCTTCCAGGGATCATACCCTAAAAGTCTGGGACATGAACAGTGGCAAGGAAATCAGAACTCTCACAGGTCATACTGAGTGGGTATTGGCAGTCGCGATCGCATCCAACGGAAAAACAGCAGTTTCGGCTTCCAAGGATTACACCCTAAAAGTCTGGGACATCGACAGCCGCAGAGAAATCAGAACTTTCACCGATCATACTGAGTCGGTAACAGCAGTGGCGATCGCACCAGACGGAAAAACAGCAATTTCCGCTTCAGAGGATTACACCCTAAAAGTGTGGGATATGGATAGTCGAAGCGAACTCACAACCCTGACTGGTCATACTAGCTTGGTATTAGCAGTGGCGATCGCACCAGACGGTCTCATCGCGGTTTCCGGTTCAAGGGATAACATCCTAAAAGTCTGGGATTTGAGCATCCACAAAGAAATCACAACTTTCAGTCATACTAGCTCGGTAAATGCAGTGGCGATCGCACCAGACGGCCTCACAGCGGTTTTGGCTTCAATTGATAAAACCCTAAAAGTCTGCGATTTACTCACTGGCACCTTTCTCAGAACTCTCACAGGTCATACTAGCGGGGTAAAGGCAGTGGCGATCGCACCAGACGGCCTCACAGCGGTTTCTGGTTCAAGGGATAACAGCCTAAAAGTCTGGGATTTGCTCAGTGGCACCCAACTCACAACTTTCATCGGTCATACTGGCTATGTCACAGCAGTGGCGATCGCCCCCAACGACAAAATAGCAGTTTCCGCTTCATGGGATAAAACCTTGAAAGTCTGGGATCTTGACAAAGGTATTAAACTGAAAACTCTCACCGGTCATACTGACGATGTAACAGCAGTTGCGATCGCACCAAATAGCCTCATAGCGATTTCCGCTTCATCCGATAACACCCTAAAAGTCTGGGATTTGGTTAGCTACAAAGAGGTTGCTAGTTTCAGTGGAGAGTATGGGTTTAATTGCTGTGCAATTGCGCTTGATGGAGTGAGTGTTGTAGCGGGGGATGAGTCTGGACGGGTGCATTTCATGCGTTTGGAGGGAATGGGGGATTTGGGTGGTGTTTGATTTTTTGTGAAGAAATTCGGAGACGGCAGTGCCGTGTCCCTACGGATGTGGGTGGTGGTGTTTGATTTTTCGTGAAGAAATTCGGAGACGGCAGTGCCGTGTCCCTACGGATG
>NZ_JBARVX010000367.1:0-7251 GCF_049646505.1 Microcoleus sp. | reverse complement strand
GGCTAGGGGGGGTCGAAGAGTGTTGCACGATTTTAGAGAAATGGTATAAGTCCGGTAGATGCAAAAAAAGGGGCAACTCGCGTCGCCCCTCATCTATTTAACCAACTGCAAAATTAAACTTCCACAGCAATCTTTTGTTCCGAAGCTTCCGGTGAATTTGCTTCACTCGGCGGCACAACTTGCCAGAACTTCGGCAAATATTCCGACCAATTTGCCAGAATCTTCGCGGCTTTTTTGCTGCCGGTCCGATCGCGCTGCAGCTCAATCAACTCCTTCAATTGCGCCTCCCCAGCGGCCGTAGAAACCCGCTGCATCTTCACAATCTCCCCGTTGACATGAGCCGGGAAACTGCCATCTTCATCGAGGAAATAACCCAAACCGCCAGTCATTCCAGCGCCGACGTTGCGGCCGACTTTTCCTAACACGACAATTACACCGCCAGTCATGTACTCGCAGCAGTGATCGCCCGCACCTTCAATCACAGCTTTCGCCATTGAGTTGCGAACCGCAAACCGTTCGCCCGCTTTACCCGCAGCCAACAGAGTTCCCCCCGTTGCGCCGTACAAACAGGTGTTACCGACGATCGCATTTTCGGAAGCATCGTAAGTCGCACCAGCCGGCGGTGCGATCGCAATTTCGCCGCCGTGCATCCCCTTACCAACATAGTCGTTAGCTTGGCCTGACAGTCGCAGCGTCATTCCCGGCAAATTGAACGCGCCGAAGCTTTGGCCCGCGCTACCAGTGCAGTTGAGGACGATCTCACCGCTAAAGCCCGTGTTGCCGTATTGCTTGGCGATCGCACCACTGATTCTTGCTCCCACAGTGCGATCGGTATTCACCAATTTTACACTCTTGCTAACACTGGTTTGATTGGCGATCGCACTTTGAATTTCAGCATCCGCCAACAAATCGTCATCCAACACTGGCCCGTTGGTGTGTACGTCGCCGTGAATCAAGAAAGATCGATCGCCCTTAGTATCCGGTAACTTCATCAAACAATCCAAATTAATCGCTTGAGTTTTAGTTAATTGCACCCCTTCGCGCATTGTCAGCAAATCCGCGCGGCCGATAATATCTGCGATCGACTTATAACCCAATTTCGCCAACAAACTCCGCACTTCTTCTGCTACGAAATAGAAGAAATTAACAACGTGCTCCGGCGTTCCGGGGAACCGTTTCCGCAAGTGTTCCTGTTGAGTTGTTACGCCCACGGGACAACTGTTCATGTGGCAAACGCGAGCCATAATACAGCCTTCAGCAATCATTGCCACCGTGCCGAAACCGTACTCTTCGCCACCCATCAAAGCGCCGATAATCACGTCCCAGCCTGTTTTAAAGCCGCCGTCAACCCTGAGCAAAACTCGATCGCGCAAATTATTTTCCAGCAGCACCCGGTGAACTTCAGTCAAACCGAGTTCCCACGGAGAACCTGCGTGCTTAATCGAACTCAGTGGAGACGCACCGGTACCGCCATCGTGACCGGAAATTTGAATCACATCAGCATTTGCCTTCGCAACACCGGCGGCTACAGTCCCGATGCCGACTTCCGACACCAACTTCACCGAAACACCAGCTTTTGGATTGATTTGATGCAAGTCAAAAATCAACTGCGCCAAATCCTCGATCGAATAAATGTCGTGGTGAGGAGGCGGCGAAATCAAAGTGACACCCGGTTTCGATCGGCGCAAATAAGCAATGTACTCGCTCACTTTCGGCCCCGGCAATTGACCGCCTTCACCCGGTTTCGCACCTTGTGCGATTTTGATTTCGATTTGTTTGGCGTTCATCAGGTACTCTGGAGTCACCCCGAAACGCCCGGAAGCTACTTGTTTGATGGAAGAAGAAGCTGTATCGCCGTTCTGCAAACCTTTCAAGTGAGGTAGCGTTTGTGAGAAACCTGCATCGCTCACATCCTCCAGCACTTTGTAGCGCACCGGATCTTCCCCACCTTCGCCGGAGTTGGATTTGCCGCCGATGCGGTTCATCGCAATCGCGAGAGTTTCGTGGGCTTCCGGGGACAAAGCGCCGAGGGACATTCCGCCGGTGGCGAAGCGACGGACAATATCTGCTACAGATTCTACCTCTTCGATTGCAATGGCAGGGCGATCGCTTTTCAAATCCAGCAAATCCCGCAAAGCCGTTACCGGGCGGTTTTCGAGCTGTTTTTTGTAAACCTCGTAATGGTCGTAGGCCGTTTCCGAATTTTTGTCACCAATTGGTCTCATTTTTGGTTCGGCGGCCGTTTCCGAATTTTTGTCACCAATTGGTGTCATTTTTGCTCCGGCATTTTTGTCACCAATTGGTGTCATTTTTGCTTCCGCCGCATTACCGTTGCTTCCTTCTTCCTTCCCCCCTTGGGGGGGGTAGGGGGGGGTTCTTCTTCCTTCGTTAAAAGTAGCCACAGCCCTGTGCAAAGCCTTAGCCATTTCCGGGCTGTTCATGTGATATTCACCGCCGCGGCGGTACTGCACGAAGCCGAAATTTTCCAGCTTTTTCCGGTTCAATTCCGGGAAAACCTGAGAGTGGAAAGACATCACCTCGTTAGCCAGTTCCGCCACGCTCAAACCGCCGATGCGAGAAACAGTGCCTTTAAAGCCCAAATCGAGCAAATCTGCGCCAATGCCGATCGCCTCAAAGATTTGCGCGCCCTGATAGCTAGCCAGCAGCGAAATCCCCATTTTCGACAAAATTTTCAGCAAGCCATTTTCAACCGCTTTGCGGTATTTAGATTGAGCTGCAGTGACGGTAATTTTGGGAACCTTGCCGTGTTCCATCAAATTTTGAGTTTTGGTGTCAAACCACCAACCGCGCACGCTTTCCAAAGCCAAGTAAGGGCAAATAGCCACCGCACCGTAACCCATCAAACAAGCGAAGTGGTGAGTGCTCCAACATTGGGCGGTATCGACAACGAGGGAAGTTTGCATCCGCAGCCCAACGCTAATTAAGTGGTGGTGAACCGCACCAACTGCCAGCAACGGCGGAATATAAGTACATTCTGCACTCAATCCCACAGCAGATTCGCCTTCTTCCTTCGAGATTCGATCGCTCAAAATCAGAATTCTCGAACCCTCGCGCACCGATTTAACAGCATCTTGACAAAGTTGATCTACTGCATTTTTCAAACCAGCAGGGCCGGCAGAAATTTTGTAAAGAGTGGACAATTCGGTGGCGGGGAAAGACTGTTGGTCTTTCAAGAAAGACAGTTCAGCGTCGTTAAGTACGGGGGAATCAATTTTTAGCAGCTTGGCATTTTCCGGGATTGTTTGCAATAAATTGCCCCGCAAGCCCACATTCATTGTGAGTGACATCACCATCCCTTCGCGCAGGGGGTCGATCGGCGGATTTGTCACTTGAGCGAACCGCTGTTTGAAATAGTTGTACAGCAACTGAGGCTTTTCTGAGAGTACGGCCAAAGGAGCGTCATCGCCCATGCAGAAAGTCGGTTCCTTCCCAGAACTCGCCATCTCCACAATCACCATATCCAAATCTTCGGCGGTGTAGCCAAAAGCAGTTTGGGTTGCTAAGAGTGTTTGCGAGTCCAGGGTTGCCGTTTCCGCAAAAGGCTGCGGTTCCAAGGTTTCGCGGTGTTGTTTCAGCCATTCGCCGTAGGGGTGGCGCTTAGCAATTCGCTGTTTGAGCTGCCAATTTTTGAGAATTTCGTGGGTTTGCAGGTCAACTGCGATCGTGTGTCCTGGCCCCAAACGGCCTTTTTCGACAATATCGGCTTCGGGAATATCGACAACTCCGGCTTCGGAGGCGACAATTACCAAACCGTCTTTAGTAATGCAGTAGCGGGCCGGACGCAAACCGTTGCGATCGAGCGTAGCACCTACTTGTTTGCCGTCGCTGAATACCAGCAATGCCGGGCCGTCCCAAGGTTCTTGAATGCCGCTGTAATATTCGTAAAAATCGACAATTTCGGGATAGGGAGCCAAATCCGGCTGATTTTTGTAAGCTTCCGGCACCAGAATTGTCAGGGATTCTAGGGGGGTGCGGCCGGAGTGCACCAACAATTCCATCACGTTGTCCAAGTTGGCCGAATCGCTGCTTTCGGGATTGACAATGGGGTTGAACGTGTCGATGTCGGCTTGACTCCAATTCGGGTGAGATAAATTGGCTTGTCGCGCCTTCATCCAGGTAATATTGCCCAACAGCGTGTTAATTTCGCCGTTGTGTCCCAGCAAGCGCATCGGCTGGGCTAGGTGCCAGCGGGGCATGGTGTTGGTGCTGAAGCGGCGGTGATAGACGGCGAAGGAGCTTTTATAAGCGGGATTTTTCAGGTCAGGGTAAAATTCTGCTAGTACGGCCGATCGCACCATGCCTTTATAGACGATCGTGCGGCAGGAAAAAGAGCAAGTATAAAAGTCTCGGCGAGTGAAGCCGGGGCGATGGGAAAGCTCGTGTCCGATCGTGCGGCGGGCCAGAAATAGCTGTCTGTCGAGTTCGTCTCCGGTTAAGTCCGGTGAACTGACAATTACTTGTTCGATTTGAGGCTGATTTTCTAGCGCTTGCGGGCCCAAAACCGAGGGTACAATGGGAACTTTGCGCCATCCCAAAAGTATCAGCCCGCGATCGGTCAGAACTTGCTCAACCACCTGCCGCGCTATAGTCGCTTGAAATTTATCTTGAGACAAAAACAGCATTCCCACGCCGCAGTTTTCCCGTGCTGGAGGCACAATTCCCTGTTCGGCAAACCAAGCATCCAGCAATTCCCAAGGAATTGCCGTCATCAAACCGGCACCGTCGCCGGAATCAGAGTCGGCGCTGCAACCGCCGCGGTGTTCCAGACAAGTTAAGGCTGGCAGAGCTTTTTGAATCAGCGAGTGAGTAGCTTTACCGTTTTGGTTGGCAATAAAGCCCACACCGCAGGCATCTCTTTCTTCGACTAACCAGCTTTGGCCGGCGAATGGAGTTCCTCGTTGAGTCTGATGCACGTTGCTGTTTGGATCGGTAGTGTTACCCATGATTGGATGTTATTTCAGGTGATTGTGTGGTTGATTTGTTTTTATAGCTCGGAGAGAGAATGCTGCCGAGCGGTGGGATCTTAGTAAACCTTAAAACAGCACATAGCAAGCTGATTCGATAAAAATTTACGTAGATGCTTCCTGCACTTAAGACTGAAACCCTGTTTGCCAATTTTAAATTATCTCGATCGAATCGCTTTGGAGATGTCTCATAGAATACGCTTCTGTTGTAGAGGAGTGATTCTTGGGAAAATTGCCGCTTTGCAGGGCCGATAAATTGCGGGCGATTCACGAAGAAGGATAGCTGCGCGAGGCGAGTTTTTTTGTGCTTGTTTTTCCTGAATGTGCTAGATAGAATTGCAGAGGGCGGTTGAAATCTCCCTCTCTAGTGCGTGAGATTCTGTAGAGGCGCGGTTTCAAGCGCCCCGTCTTCTTATCGTATCGAATAAAATTAGAAATTTTCACCGTTGTGCTGTGCGGCAGGCATTTTTGAAGGTTAATGGTTTGAGGTTTCCAGAAGTAAACAAAATGCACAGCAGACAAAAACGCCTAGTAGCAGCTAACAGAAGTCGATCGAGTGTTTGGCCCTCGATGTTGTCAGTTTTAATTGCGCCGATACTGGCGATCGTCTCAGTCGGGAATCCGGCCACCACAGCCCAAGCAGCCAAGAGCGAGAAAACACCGGAGGAAGGGAAGGCTGCACTGATTCATGCTTCCACAGCCCGCCATTCGTTTCAACTCCCCTCTCCTAGCGAAAGTCGTTTAAAACTCACATCTTGCACCATTCTCAAAAACGGGCAAGATGCCCGTTCCACAACAGTTGCATTTTCTTGTGGGGTGGGCATCCTGCCCGCCCAGAAAAAGCCGATCGAGAATGGTGCAACATTTCAGTTAAAACCGACTCAATTACTGATGGCTCAATCTGTACCGCCAGTTGCCAGAATTAAACAAGGCCGCCAAGTGTCTCTCAACGGCCGGATTCTGCCCTTAGCTTGGAATGTGCAGCCCACAAACAGCACTTCGGCAAATTTCCGAACTTGGATTGCTGATGTTGGCTTGATGCAAAGTGCGGGAGTGGATTTGCTCAATACCGCCGACAGTACCAAACAACCGGTGCAGTGGTTTTCGGTATCTTTCACCGGCGCTAAAAGTTTGACAGCAAGGGCAACAGGTTCGTATCGTTACTTGGATGTTACAGATTTTGCTAAAGCTGCAGGCTGGCAGATATCTGCTGAGGGCAATGTTCTAAAAATTACTTCTCCAACTGCCAATATTACTGGCATTCGGCAAGCAGCCAGAGAATGGGGCGATCGCACAGTGCTCGATCTCGATCGCCCCGCCCCGTGGCAAGTCAACTTCGGCGATACACCGAGCCCGTCCCCAACAACCCCACCGCGAGACACTCCCGACGACCCCACAAAGCCCGCTATCCCGCAGCAGACAGCGCCCCCAGCCCGAAACCTCGAAACACCAGACGACCCGACAAAACCCGCGCTCTCGCAGCCGCTAGCGCCCTCTGCACCGATCGCCCTTCAAGAATGGTCGATCGCGATCGGTGCCAAGATTGATCGCACTTTGATCGATCGCGCTTTTGCAACCAGCCAACAAGTGCGATCGTTAAAAATCGAACCTGCGGGGAATCAAACCAAAGTCAAGGTAAAAATTCCGTTAGGTTGGCGGCCGCAAGTTTTCAGTTTAGGAAATCCCAATCGATTAGTTATCGACATTCGCCCGGATTCCCTAGTAGAAAAAAACATTCTTTGGGCTCCGGGCGTGCGGTGGCGGCAGCAATATCAAAATTTAGGAACCGCTCGTTTTCCCGTAGTTGGGTTAGAAATTAATCCCCGCCAATCCGGTGTCAAAATTAGACCGCTTTTGAGCAATCCGCCGACAGAAAAAGGTACTGCACCTCTATTGCAAACAGCAGAACTTTCGGGAACTGCGGCTGCAATTAATGCCGGATTTTTCAATCGGATCAATCGATTAGCTTTAGGCGCGATTCGGCGCGAAAATAAATGGCTTTCCGGGCCAATTTTGAATCGGGGGGCGATTGCTTGGAACGATCGGGGCGAATTTGCGATCGATCGTTTGACTTTGCAAGAAACTTTGATAACTCCTGCAAATCAACGTTTGTCTGTTTCACAGTTAAATAGTGCCTACGCGACATCAGGAATCGGCCGCTACAATCTTGATTGGGGCACAACTTATACTCCGTTTTCCGATAATGAAATTGTTGTGACAGTTGCGGGCGATAGAGTTGTCAGCCAATCTCCCGGAGGTGTTCAGG
>NZ_JBARVX010000366.1:0-10100 GCF_049646505.1 Microcoleus sp. | reverse complement strand
ATCGTAATATTGGTATGGAATAAAATGTAGGTTGGGTTAAACGAAGTGAAGTCCAAAAAATTAAAGTAAGAAATAAAGGCAAGGTTGGGTTTCGTCACCTAAACCCAACCTACAAGATCGGCGATCGCACTTCGTTAAAAGCACCCTTGTATATTGAGCGAAGTGGTAGACCGTCCCGTCACCATTTCACCGTTGCAACTGAAAAGTTTTTATCCAATTGTCCAATACACTTACCGTTGATTATATAGTCAGGGAATACGCCAATATCTACCTTTTTGTAGCCATAAAAGGGATCTAGGATTTCGATAAAATTTTTATCCTTATTTGTGTTTTTGCCGATGGTCACGACGAAGTGTCCACCCCCATGATACCATTGCAATCGTAGTATTGCTGGAGTTTTCTCATCTCTACTCTCGCAAAATTTTTGGTATTCTGTTTTAGTTTTGTCTTTGAACGTTTTTGCCCCTTTAATCCCTACACTTACAAGTGCCTGGGTGAGAGATTCCATATATGACCAGTCGGTGGAAAAGTCGTGTAATCCGTCTTTCCATGCACCTGGGGGCTTGTTGCGATCTTCTTTCCCTACCAAATGACGAGCTCGAGCAATGTCTGTAGAAAATCCTAATAGCCGAGATATCATTACGACACAGGAAGGTCCACACTCCTGCGTAAACTCCTGTATGTACAGATTAACCATTTTCCCGCCGTCTAGCGTTACACTTTGCCAAGGCATGAAATTTTCTCCTTTTGTCTTATGATATGAAGTTTTTTTTGTTGCAACATGAAGTCTAAGCTACACAAATCTACCCCCACTGAGTTCTGGTCTTTTCAACCTGCTGGGTAGCCTCATGCAACTGCCGTACCAACTTCAAACTCTCAGCCGATTTCTCCGCATCGACGTGCAAAGCCAATCCACACATCGGGCAAACAATTGGCTCCCTAGAGAGCAACATCGGCATAGTAGTGGGAATCGTAAAACTGCATTCGGGGCAGGGAACACCCTGTTGGGGTGTAGATTGTCCGGTCATAATGTCTCCTAATCAAAATAAATTACAAAATTCACGAGCTAAGTACCCTACCGTCATCCTTATGACTGATTGCGTCTCCTAGCCCCCTGACGACCCGTCTTCTCAGTGGGAGGTGTTACAGGTTGCTCGCTAACTTCTGGCGGCTTCTCAGCATTCGGATCTTTCGGTTTTCCGCTTGTGGTACTGATTCCTTGTTCCATCAGCCTAAATAAAGTCAGCAAACCAACAGGAGTATCAGATTGACCCGCGCTGATATTTATTTTCATCGCCGACTTAGAATCCTGTTTTGCTAAACCCGCTTTAAAGCCCAAAAAATTAGGCTCCAAAGACGAATCTTCACCGGATCTTGTCTCATTGACATTGATAGCTGTTCTTTGCTCAAGCTCAACCACCTCATTAATCTCCACCGCAAAATCAATGGTCGCCTCACGTACTTCTATTGTGGGAATAGGGACGATGGACAAGACTGGAATCTCGACCACAAACTCAATGAGATTTCCCCCTACACCGAGCTTGCGATAGCGAAAAGTAACTGTTTTTAACCGACTAATTCCTTGATCGTCATCATAAAACCCTACTTGTTGAATAAAATTAGCAGTTGCCTGCGCTGCTTGGGTTTCTGCTTGCACGAGTGCCAGCAAGGGCGCTCCAATAATTTGATAAAGTGGTACCGATGAGAGGTCTGTAGCATCTGCCATAGTTTAATCTCCAAAGTGTTTCATACAAGTCCTGGTAACGCTAAACGCTGGTCAGATCCAGTTTGATCGAAATTGATGAGAGGGTTGCTTCTGACAGACTTGCGAGTTCATCTGTAACCACCTCAACGTCAATGTCCTCAATGTCTTTCTCAACTGCCGAGTTTTCAGGAATATCTAATTGTTTGATAGAGAACTTCAGCTCAATGGTTACTTCCTTAAGATCCGTTCGAGGAACAGAAAGAAGCTTCAGAAATGGGTCTTCTTTATATGAAGCTTTTAATTCTCGCGAATAGGTATCCGAAATGACTCGCGCTCGACTGATGTCAGTTAGAAACGCACCAATAATCTGTTTTAATTTTGCCATAATATTAGGCTCCAAATATTCATGAAGGTATTTTTCCCTTTACCTTGAACTAGAGTGTGACTATATCTACATTCACAAATTGCTACAAATGTAGATATGGATGTGAGTTCACCCTACTCAAATATCATTCTTGAACAGGAGTTGCAGGGGGTATATTAATACTCTCGTTTAGAATATTCAAAACTTTCTGCATCCCTGCTGGCATATCATCCTGCACAGCATGGACATAGACATCCATCGTATATTCAACGGAATACTTGGAATTGGCAGCCGAGGAGCTATCTTTTTTAGCAGAATATGCGGCACTGAAACTGGCTTCAACCTTTGCCGGTCCCCAACCGTATTTGCCTGTAACGTTTGCGTTTATATCTGTTGTTGTTGATTTTGTTGTTGTGTCTTGTGATGCTGTTTCAGCACTGATATTCGCTTTGAATTGGATCGTCATGTCATCAATGCGAATATAGGGAATAGGTACAATTGCCAGTAATGGAACGGTTAATACAACCTGTTGCGACTCGCCTTCTGGGTTTTTGCTTTCATATTTAAACTCAATATTCTGGATCTCTCTTGCGGCGTTAGCCTCGCTGCCCTCTGGCAAAGGCGCAAAAGAAACTGACTCAATAAACTCAACCGTGGATCGTGCCGCCTTTGCCTGGGCTTCTATTGCAGCAACCAGGGGTCCCCCAATAATATTACCAAAGGGAAGAGCGCCCAATTGCTTTACTGCGTCGTCTTGAATTGCCATGATAACCTTCTTTATTTGATAGTTAAAGGGTGATATCTAGAAAAAATTCTAAAATTTTTCTAGTTAAAGTCTTTCCTAGCTCGATCTTGTTCAGTAGCTTATGAATCGCTTATGAATCAATCCTACAGATTCCTTACCATCCACACCAGCAAAGTTAGTAACTTTAAGAAACAAAGTTAAGGATTTAGCCCCAGCAAATCTCCAAAGCAATTCCCCATCTCAGTTTCAGATGCAGCCAGAAATTTTATTTCAGAGGTATCGATCGTAAGCAGGAAACTTTAAACACTTCGCAACAAATTCCTGTAACCCAGTATTAGTAAGGATTCCCGATCGATCGCCCTTTCCAAAAAGCCATGCGAATTTGATTAAGTTATATGTAAAAGCGCCGATCTTTACTAAAAATTCACATTCACTATCTACTATGGCTCACAACCTTGCGTATATTTCCTTATGCTCCAACAACCTCAACCGAGACACAGAAAGACCGATATCCTTACTCAGCAGGGATTTGAAAAACTCCAAACCGCAACATCGAAAACAGAAATTTGGAACTATTGCACCAAATCCTGCACCTTAGAAGCTTTAAGCGAACAAACTGGGCTATCGACCCATACCCTCAGCAAAGTCCACGCTCGGAAAGCGGGTGTCGATTTGCGAACCCTCGTGCGCTACTTCAGCGCTTTTGACCTGACCTTGGAACCCAGCGATTATCTGTTCCCTATCCGGCATGGGGAAGCGACTCAGCCAAGTCTTGCCGCACCGTCCGATCGAGTGCAGGTTACGGAATTGCTTCCCCCGAACAATGGCGTGAGTTGGGGTCTGGCACCGGATGTTTCAGTGTTCCACGGTCGCACCGCAGAATTAGCCACTTTGCAGCAATGGGTTCTAGACAAGCGTTGTCGTTTAATCGCTCTCCTAGGTATGGGTGGGATCGGCAAAACCTGGCTGGCGACTAAGCTAGCAGAACAGGTGCAGCATGAATTCAAATCCGTCGTTTGGCGCAGTCTGCGCTCGATAACGCCGCACTCTCCCATGCCTTTGAGCGATTTCCTAGACGACCTGATTCGCCATCTCGCCCCCCAAGCCAACCCAACCATTCCAGAACCCATCGGCGCTAAAATGTGGCAATTGATGGATACTTTGAGACGCAAACCTTGTTTGTTGGTTCTGGATAATGTTGAATCCATTCTGCCAGGGCATACCCCACAAACCGCTTCGAGGAACGGTTCTACAGAACAACACCCTGCTGAGGATCAGAGGTATCGCGAGCTTTTACGACAATTGGGACAAGGGCGACATCAAAGCTGTGTGGTGTTAACCAGCCGAATGGAACCGCAAGCGCTCCAGTGGATGTCAGGGGAGAATTTAGGAATCCGTTCCTTACCTATCCTAGGATTGCAGCTTGCAGAAATTCAACAGATGTGGAGCGCTAGAAGGGCGTTCCAGGGAACCCCTGCCGAATGGCATCGCTTAGTGGACTACTACGGTGGCAATCCTCTGATTCTAAGCATCGTTGCCACAACCATTCAGTGTTTATTTGCCGGCAGCATCACAGAATTTTTAAGACAAGACACGATGATGTTCGATGAGATTCGTGAGGTTTTAGAGCGACAGCTTGAGTTTTTATCGGTGTCAGAGAAAGATATCATGGGAGTTCTGGCAACCCAGGATACACCTCTTTCATTTTCAGAGTTGCGATCGAACATTGCACCTTCAATCTCCACAATAGTCCTGTTAGAAGCTCTGAAGTTCCTGAAAGCGCGATCGATCGTCGAAAGGACATCTGCTAATTCTTGTTTGCAACCTCTGCTGAGGGATTATGCAATCAATTTTTATTCACACAAAGCAGCCGCATGAAATTGCATATGCTCCTCCATAAAACTCGCCACAAAATAATAGCTGTGATCGTATCCTTCCTGCATTCTTAAAGTTAGCGCCTGTCCCGCTTTTGCACAAGCTGCTGCGAACACTTCCGGTAACAACTGCCCGTCAGCCAGATACGAATCAGCCGTGCCGCAGTCAATCAGAATCGGACGGTTGTATGGCTTCTCCAAAACTAACTCGCTCGCATCCCACGCCCTCCAAATCTCCTTGTTGCCCCCGAGGTAGTGACCGAAGATTTTTTGTCCCCAAGGGCAGCGCACCGGCGCGCAAATAGGCGCAAAAGCCGAAACAGAAAGATAGCGATCGCCATTTTTCAACGCACAAATTAAAGCCCCATGTCCGCCCATCGAATGACCGAAAATTCCCTGTTTTTCCGGTATGACTGGAAAGTTTTCAGCGATTAATTTAGGCAATTCATCAACAACATAACTGTACATTTGATAGTGAGAATTCCAAGGTGTGGCTGTCGCATCAACATAAAAACCCGCACCGCTTCCCAAATCCCAACTGTCGTCTTCGCCAGGAATGCCAGTATCGCGCGGGCTAGTATCCGGTGCAACTAGCATTAACCCGTATTTTGCCGCAAATTGCTGCGCCCCCGCTTTTGCCATAAAATTTTCTTCGGTGCAGGTTAAACCTGATAGGAAATAGAGAATTGGTACGGGTTGATATTGGGCTTGCGGCGGTTGGTAAACAGCGAATTTCATTTCGCTATTGCAGGCAGAGGATTGATGGCTGTAAAAACCGAGTTTACCGCCGAAGCTTTCATGTTCTTTTTGTAGTTCGATAGTTTTCAACACCATTCACCAGAGCGCTAAAGAGTAGAAAATATTGTCACAATTATAGGACTTATACCAATTTAATGTGAAGTTGCACATATCTCGATCCCCCTAAATCCCCCTTAAAAAGGGGGACTTCAAGAAGCTTCCAGTCCCCCCCTTCGATCGGGGGGCACCAGGGAGATCGAATTCTACGGGGCCTCATAAAAAATTGGTATTACGCAGTGAGAATGATTTTTTGTCATTCTGAGCCAAGCAAAGAATCTCAATCTTTGACCAACCTCTTATAATACGTAAATCCTGCATTTATTGAGATTAAATTAAACAGGATTATTCCCGCCTCTGTCCCAACAAATTTATCAATTCATTTGTCGATAACTGAGGCGATCGATCTAATAATAACCTCAATTCTTCTCCTGGCAATGCCAATAAATTAGTCATAACTATTGCCAACAGATCGCCTAATTCATATCCCCGCATTCTCAAAAAACTTTCAGCTAATAATCCGATCGCTTGTTGGCGACCAGCTTCATCGACTGTCAGCATCGATATTGACAATAAGATCATCGTAAATTCAGCAGCAGGTAAAGTCGATAAGGTTGAGAAGAAAGCTGTCATTTTCTCGTCTAATTGCCCAAATCTGACCAGGAAAAAGTTTTCTAGAATTAAGCGTTGCTGTTCTTGTCGTCCTCGTTCCAATCCTTGCTCAATTCCTTGCTCAATTCCCTGTTCAATTCCCTGTTCAATTCCTTGCTCAATTCCTTGCTCAATTCCCTGTTCAATTCCTTCTTCTCTACCTTGTTGAATACCTTCCTGCAATCCTTGCTGTTTTGCTGCTTGTAACTGCTCTTGAAATAAAGGTGCTATAGCCATAATTAACTCCCGATCTTCTTCATCTGCTTGAGGAATAGTTGCTAAATTCGCTTGCAGATTTGCTTGCAAGTTGTACAATAATTCTAACGCATTAGAGCGCAATGGATTATCCACAGACAAAGCAGTTAACTCAGCGATCGCTTCCTGCTGTACCCGACCCCTACCTAACATCCGCAACCACATCGTCTGCGGAACCTTCGGTAACTGGTGAATCGCGATCAACCCGACTCGCCAATCTTTGGATAAAAAATAAACTCCTCTCCCCCAACCCTCTGACTCTTCTGGTATCCGAAAACCCAAATTTTCTAATAAAGTTTCCGAAGCAGTGGGAGTGAGAATCCACAAGAAGGGTAATTCACCTGACTCTAAACGTTGCTCTTCTCTATTAGCTTTTCGTAACAATTCTGCTCTGGTATTTAATAATTTCGTCACGCCACTGAAAATTCCGTCACGATTAACTGGGTTGCGAAAAGGTTCAATGATTGCGACAGTCGCTGCTATTTGACCTAATAAACCCAAGGTTTGTGCGTACTCAAAATTAACAGAAGTAGGTTGAAAGAAAACATCAATTTCTCTCACTTCCGCAGTGACATCTTTACTCGTTTCTACTTGTCCGAGAGGTGATAATAACTCTTGAAGATATTCTTTGGCAAACTGGTCGTGGGGAAATTTAGTCATTTTGGTTAACTTATTGCTCTTTCCTAGGACTTACGCAGTCTCGACGCTTTTTATGATGGGTTGGAGATTCTTTGTAACACTTGTAAGTGACAGAATTACGTTGCCATGCGTAAGTCCTGTTTTCTTTAAAATGTCAAAACTGTGCGAATTACTTCGCCTTTGTGCATTAAATCAAAAGCTTCGTTAATTTTGTCGATCGGCATTACCTGAGTTATCAAGCTGTCAATATCAATTTTACCATCCATGTACCAATCAACAATCTTAGGAACATCAGTTCTGCCCTTCGCCCCGCCAAAAGCCGAGCCTTTCCAAACCCTACCAGTTACTAGCTGAAACGGGCGGGTGCTAATTTCTTGACCTGCTCCCGCTACCCCAATAATTACGCTCACGCCCCAACCTTTGTGGCAGCATTCTAAAGCTTGGCGCATCACATTAATGTTGCCGATACATTCAAAACTGTAATCAGCTCCGCCTTTGGTTAAATCTACCAAATAAGCAACTAAATCGCCTCCCACTTCCGAGGGATTAACAAAGTGAGTCATGCCGAATTTTTCTGCCATTTCTCGCTTGTCGGGATTCAAATCTACGCCGACGATCGTGTTAGCTCCTACCATACGAGCGGCTTGAATTACGTTTAAACCCACGCCGCCCAAACCGAAAACTACCACATTAGAACCCGGTTCTACTTTTGCGGTATTGATGACAGCGCCGATGCCGGTTGTCACGCCGCAGCCGATCAAACAAACTTTCTCAAAAGGAGCGTCATCGCGAATTTTTGCTACCGCAATTTCTGGCAATACTGTATAATTTGCAAAGGTAGAAGTTCCCATGTAATGGTAAATTTTTTCACCGTCTATGGAAAATCTACTCGTGCCGTCGGGCATCACTCCCCGCCCTTGAGTGAGGCGAATTGCTTGACAGAGATTCGTTTTGCCGCTCAAACAATATTCGCAGTTGCGGCATTCGGGTGTGTAAAGTGGAATTACCCGATCGCCCTTTTTGACACTTGTCACTCCCGGCCCAACATCTGCCACAATCCCGGCTCCCTCGTGGCCTAAGATAGCAGGAAATAAACCTTCGGGATCGGCGCCGGAAAGAGTGTAAGCGTCTGTGTGACAAACACCAGTCGCTTTAATTTCCACCAGCACCTCTCCGGCCCGCGGCCCCTCCAAATCCACCGTCTCAACGGTCAAAGGTTGGCCGGCACTCCGAGCAACTGCTGCTTTTACTTTCATGGTTTATTCCCTGCGATCGATTTATCAACTAACCAGTCAATATGTATTGTATTACTTTCTGCCAAACTTCAGCAAATCTATGACCAAATTAATTGTAATTACCGGAGTCAGTCGCGGTCTCGGTCTTGCCATGACCGAAAAATTTATTGAATTGGGACACACAGTTTTAGGATGCGCCCGTTCTTCGGAAGCGGTGGAACAACTCAACCAAAAATATAGTACACCCCATTGTTTTACTTGTTTGGATGTCACCCAAGACGATCGAGTCAAAGCTTGGGCAACAAAAATACTGGCCAAAAATCCGGCTCCAGATTTGCTCATCAACAATGCAGCTTTAGTCAACCATCCCGCGCCGCTTTGGAATGTCGGCAGCGAAGAATTTTCTCAGCTAATTGATGTTAATATTAAAGGTACTGCTAATGTGATTCGCCACTTTGTCCCGGCAATGATTGCGAAAAAAAGCGGCATAATTGTCAACTTTAGTTCCGGTTGGGGAAGGTCAACTTCGCCGGAAGTCGCGCCCTATTGCGCTTCTAAATGGGCAATAGAAGGACTTACGCGATCGCTCGCCCAAGAACTGCCCCCAGGTATGGCAGCAGTTCCTTTAAATCCCGGCATAATTCACACAGATATGCTAGACATTTGTTTCGGCGAAGATGCGGTAAATTACACCTCAATCAAAGCCTGGGTGCAAAAAGCAGTGCCTTTGCTGCTGAAATTAAAACCTTCAGATAACGGCGTACCGATGACCGTTCCTGGATAACAAAGCAACAGAAAACATAACTTGCAAACATCTCTCATTTCTACTCCTCTGCGCCCTCTGCGCCCTCTGCGGTAAAAAAAACCTCAAAAATGAAATAAAATTGCTAGATTCCCAACACAAAATATTCGCCCCAATTGCCGCTGTGAACTTACCACTATCGCCCTCGCAAACCGAAACCCGCAAAGCAGATCACCTGCGGATCTGCCTCGAAGAAGACGTACAATTTCGCGAAACTACCAGCGGACTAGAAAACTACCGTTTTACTCACTGCTGTTTGCCAGAACTCGATCGCGCCCAAATCGATTTAACCTCCACATTCCTCGGCAAAAAACTAGCCGTACCCCTGCTAATATCCTCAATGACAGGCGGCACAGAACTAGCCCAGACAATCAACTACCGCCTCGCCGATGTCGCTCAAGAATACAAACTAGCAATGGGAGTCGGTTCCCAGCGATGCGCTGTCGAAAACCCTCAACTAGCTCCGACATTTGCCGTGCGCCGCCGCGCTCCCGATATTCTGCTATTTGCTAACATCGGAGCAGTTCAGTTAAACTACAATTACGGTTTAGAAGAGTGTCAAAAAATCATCGACATTCTCGAAGCAGATGCCCTTATTTTACACCTAAATCCGCTGCAAGAATGCGTTCAAACCGAAGGCGATACTAACTTTAAAGGACTGTTAGATAAAATTGCAAAATTGTGCGAAAAATTACCAGTCCCAGTAATTGCTAAAGAAGTTGGCAACGGTATTTCAGGAAAGATGGCACAGAAATTGCTCGCCGCCGGAGTAAGCGCGATCGATATTGCCGGAGCCGGAGGCACTTCTTGGGCGAAAATAGAAGGAGAGCGAGCCACAGATAGCAAGCAGCGCCGCTTGGGTGCAACCTTTGCTGACTGGGGAATCCCGACAGCCGAGTGCGTTGTCAGCACCCGCGCTGCCGCCCCAGATGTTCCCCTGATTGCCTCTGGAGGCTTGCAAAACGGCTTGGATGCAGCGAAGGCGATCGCCCTCGGCGCGGATGTTGCAGGGCTGGCGCGGCCGTTTCTGGAAGC
>NZ_JBARVX010000365.1:0-5151 GCF_049646505.1 Microcoleus sp. | reverse complement strand
GTCAACTGCCTACTGCCAACTGCTTTCCTGTCAACTGCCAACTGCTTTCCTGTCAACTGCTTTCCTGTCAACTGCCAACTGCTTTCCTGTCAACTGCTTTCCTGTCAACTGCCAACTGCTTTCCTGTCAACTGACTCTTAAAGTCGTCGCCACTTGCGGCCGTCTCTGTTCATTAGCAATTCTGCTTCCGTCGGTTCCCAAGTACCCGCTTCGTATTTAGGCACCAAACTTTGGTCATTCGACGATTCCCAAGCCATCAGCGCCGGAGTTACCACCCGCCAAGCTTCTTCTACTTCATCAGAACGAGTAAACAAAGTTTGGTCGCCCAGCATACAATCAATCAAAAGGCGATCGTAAGCATCCGAAGATGTCACCCCAAAGGAAGCACCGTAACTGAAATCCATATCCACCGTCCGCGTCCGCAAATCCGGCCCCGGCATTTTCGCCTCAAACCTCAGCGAAATTCCCTCATTCGGATGCACCCGCATGGTCAAAATGTTAGGAGCAGTTTGTTGGGCGGCAGACTGAAAAATGAGCAGCGGCACTTCGCGAAACTGAATCGCAATTTCACTGACTTTTTTCGGCAATCGCTTACCGGTACGCAGGTAGAAAGGCACTCCCTGCCAGCGCCAGTTGTCAATTAGGAACTTCATCGCCACGTAAGTTGGCGTGGTTGAGTTGGCTGCAACCCCCGGTTCTTCGTGATATCCGGGAACGGGTTTGCCTTTCATCCATCCTGCAGAATATTGACCGCGAATTGCCGAAAACTCCAAGTTGTGCAAATCTGCCAACCGAGTTGCTTGCAGAACCTTCATCTTTTCCGTGCGGATGCTGTCAGCGTCGAGCGAGTTCGGCGGTTCCATCGCCGTCAGACAGAAAATCTGCATCAAGTGGTTTTGCAGCATATCCCGCAGCGCCCCAGAGGATTCGTAGTAACCCGCCCGGTCTTCTACGCCCACTGTTTCTGCAACCGTAATTTGTACGTGATCGACAAATTGCCGGTTCCACAGCGGCTCAAAAATCGCGTTAGCAAACCGGAACACCATTAAATTCTGAACAGTTTCTTTACCTAAATAATGGTCGATCCGGTAAACTTGCTGTTCTTGGCAAACCTTCTGCACTACGCGGTTGAGAGCTTTTGCCGAACTCAAGTCGCGGCCGAAGGGTTTTTCAATTACCAAGCGGTGTTTTACTGGGTCAACCAGCATTTGAGCCGCCCCCAGTTGTCTAATGGCTTCTGGGAAAAAGTTCGGGGAAACTGACAGATAAAATATATGATTGCCGCGGGTTCTCCTTTCTTCGTCGAGTTCCGCTAAGAAAGTTTTGAGTTTTTGATAGCTTTCGGGGTTGTCAATGTCACCCGGACAGTAGTACAAACCTTTAGCGAAATCTTGCCACGATTCCTCATTGGCAATACCGCCGCCAAATTCTTCGATGCCTTCCCGCATTTGCTCTCGGAAGTAATCGTGACTCCAGGGGCGGCGGGCTACTCCCACGACGGTAGTTTCCGGTGGCAAACGCCGATCGCGCCTCATCTGATAAATTGCTGGTACCAGTTTGCGCTGGGTGAGATCCCCAGAAGCTCCGAAGATTACCAGAATTTGTGGTTCCGGTACCCGTTCTTTTCGCAAACCGACCCGCAGTGGATTTTCAAGTAGCGTTACCATGTTTTATTTTGCCCCTTCTAATGCTGTGAGTCTTGCCAGTACAGCTTGATAGTTTTTTGTCATTTCCGCTAGTTGTTCGGTCAGGGAGTTAATCTGCCCTTCATATTCTGCCTTGAGTTCTTCCCTAACTTCCTCTCGAATTTTTCTCCTCTCAACCGCCAGACGGACTTCCCAATCTTTATCTCGCTGTAGCAGTTCAGCTTTCAACTGCCTGTTTTCGGCTCGCAACTGCTCCAACTCCAATGCCACAGCAGCAGCGCGGCGATCCCTCTCTTTGTTTTGCTCTCGGATTTGCTCTCTAAGGCGCTGATTGTCCGATCGCAATTTCTCCAATTCTGAAGCACCATCTTTAGGCGTTCGACCGTTTCCGTTTGAAGGAAATCGCTCCTCAACCAAGCGCTTAACGGTTGCACCAGTGGGAATGCCGTTGGGCGATGACTCTACTGCTTCTTGCCAAATTTCTAGCTGTAGCTCGGCGGGCAGTCCCTTTAATGGGCGGAGTTGATATTCTTTGACTAGGGAATTGTGTACGTTCGTACACAAATTTTCCATAATCTCAGCCGCGTCAATGAACTGGTAAGCTCTTCGTTTCGTTATTCCCCACTTTTCCTGACAATAAGCCTCAAAAGTCTTGTGGGTTTCCCGGTACAGTTTCTGTTCTCGAATTTCCTCAA
The DNA here is from genome assembly GCF_049646505.1 of Microcoleus sp. Taxonomy (GTDB): domain Bacteria; phylum Cyanobacteriota; class Cyanobacteriia; order Cyanobacteriales; family Microcoleaceae; genus Microcoleus. Next base: position 2,810 of record NZ_JBARVX010000365.1, on the reverse strand, counting down.
GGGCTTTGCCGACTTCGTAAAAAGTCTGAAGTCCTTGTTCTACTATCGATTCGAGTTCTTGAAGTCTCGCCCGTTCAGCGATATCCAGTTGGGCGTTGCCGTCCTCGCTTTGTTGAATGATATGAGTTGATAACATAAAATTTCCGTAGCAGTTCGGGATGAAAAATCAGGGATTGCGGATTTGATATTCTTTGATCGGGGAATTGTGTACGTTCGTACACAAATTTTCCATAATCTCGGCCTCGTCAATAATTGGAGACGGACAATTTCTAAGGATTCAGGAGCCACAATCATTATGTATTATGACTCCTGAGAGTTTCTGCCCTTACTGATACCAAATCGGTGGACTACACCGTTGCCAGCCGCTTAACTTTCTCTTCCAAGGAATCCATCAAAGATTGGAAGGGGCTGACAAATTTCTCGATCCCGTCCAAGAGCAAGTCTGCCATCACTTCGTCCAAGTTGATGTCGATGTCGGGATCTTTGAGACTTTCGAGCAGGGTGTAAGCTTCTTCGACGTTGTTCTCAATCCGGGGTGCGACATCGCAGTGATCGAAACAAGCTTCCACAGTGTTCGGCGGCAAAGTGTTAACCGTGTCGGGGCCGATTAATTCATCCACATACATCACATCGCTGTAGTTGGGGTTTTTGGTACTGGTGGAAGCCCACAGCAAGCGCTGCACTTTTGCTCCTTTGGCAGCTAAAGCTTGCCAGCGATCGCTCGCGACGATCTCTTTATACTTCTGGTAAGCTACCTTCGCATTGGCGATCGCCACTTTCCCCTTCACGGCTTCCAGTTTGGCTTTGGTGGAAATATCGGTAACATTTTTGAGTTTCTCGTCAATCTTGCCATCAATGTTGCTGTCGATCCGGCTCAAGAAGAAACTGGCAACCGAAGCAACATTGCTGACATCCAAACCTTTAGCCGCCCGCGCTTCCAAACCGCGAATGTAAGCCCAGAAGGTTTCGACGTAGCTGTCAACCGAGAACAGCAAAGTCACGTTAACGTTAATCCCTTCGCTGATGACTCGCTCCACAGCGGGCAACCCTTCAGCGGTTCCGGGAATCTTAATCATCACGTTTTGTTTGCCGAGGGCTTTGTAATAGCGCATGGCTTCGCTAATCGTGCTTTCTGTATCGTTGGCGATCGTCGGAGGCACTTCTATGCTGATGTAACCGTCCAAACCCTTCGACTCTGCGTAAACCGGGGCAAAGATGTCGCAAGCGTTGCGGATATCTTCAAATACCAGAGATTCGTATATCTCCATCACAGATTTGCCAGCCCGGATGCCTGCTTCGATATCCGCGTCGTAAATCACATTACCCGCGATCGCTTTCTCGAAAATCGCCGGATTAGATGTAATCCCCCGCAGTCCCCGACTTTCAATCATCTGTTTGAGTTCGCCGGACTCGATCAGATTGCGAGTCAAATTGTCCATCCAAATACTTTGGCCAATGTCTTTGATTTCTAACAGGTGATTCGTTGTTGTTTTCGTCATTACTTTCGCTCCTACTATTTGATAGTTAATAATTTGTTAACAGTTATTTGTTACTTGTTATTTGTTACTCGTCCCAACCAATAACAAATAACTCATAACCAATAACTTCACTCTTCGACTGTGCGAGAATTGCGCGATCGATCTTGAATAAAAGACTCGACCATCGCTACATTTTCTTGACTGCCGATAATCAAGGGTGATCGCTCGTGCAGTTTAGTCGGCACTACGTCTAAGATATCTTGAGTGCCGGTACTGGCGCGCCCGCCGGCTTGTGCCATCAAAAACGCCAAAGGAGCCGATTCGTAGAGCAAACGCAATTTGCCTTCGGGTTGTTTGACGGTTCCGGGGTACAAAAACACGCCTCCCTGGGATAAAATCCGGTGGAAATCTCCCACCAAAGCCCCGCCGTAGCGGGCGGTATAACCTTCGCTGCGGTGGACGTAACGAATGTAGTCCCTCAAAGATTCCTCCCACTGCCAGAAGTTGCCTTCATTAACGCTGTAAATCGGGCCGCGCGAGGGAACCTGTATATTTTCGGTTGCTAGAATAAACTCGCCCAAACTGGGGTCGAGGGTAAAGGAATGAACGCCCTGCCCGATCGAATAAACCAGTATGGTACTGGGGCCGTAGAGTACGTAGCCGGCGGCGATTTGTTTGTGTCCGTGTTGCAGCAAGTCGGAGGCAGAACCGTCTGCATCGTCCCCCTCTTGCTTGCGGATGCTGAAGATTGAGCCGACATCGAGATTGATGTCAAGATTGGAAGAACCATCTATGGGATCGTAGAGAAGACTGTAGCGTCCGATCGGACAGTTTTCAGGAATGTAATAGGGTTTTTCCATTTCCTCCGAAGCCAAGCGGCAGACAAGTCCGCTTTGCTGGAATACCGAGATAAACACTTCATTGGCATAGACATCCATCTTTTTGACGGATTCTCCCTGCACGTTGACACCCCCGGTAAAACCTAAAGCATCTTCCATTAATCCGGCCCTGCTGAGTCGCCTCGCGATCAGCTTGGCAGCTAGTCCGATGCGATTCATCAGGGCGCTGAGATCCTGAGCATCTGCACTAAAGCTGTGGAGTTGCTGGAGTACGTGACGGGATAAAGTCGTGCAATCGCGGTCTAAGGCTTGTACCTGTTCGGTCTGGCCGAGACGGGTTTCCCCTGTTGGCGCGTTTACCATGATTTGGATGTTCTCCCTGTCTTGCGGCTGGTTAGTTGGGGATTTTCAGGTGCTTGCCGTTTGCCCCGCTAATCGGCTGTTAGACCGATCGCCCCTAACTTCTATCTTAGGAAGGGTTTTGCCAAAGGGG
>NZ_JBARVX010000364.1:0-9636 GCF_049646505.1 Microcoleus sp. | reverse complement strand
GTAGTGAAAAGATAAAGGGTGAATAAAAGTGCGATCGCGCTTCGTCAACTGAAAAGGATCTTCGGAATTCGGGTCATCTCGAATGTAAAGTTCCTCCCCCGCATAAGCCACGTAGAGAACCTCTTCCCCAGTCTCTGAATCTTTGTGAAAAGCCAAACCAGAAGGATTTTCAAAGGGAGTTAAAACGCTAAATTTAATCTCTCCTGTTGCCCGTTCCAAACAGTAAACAGTTTGCTCGGTTTTGTCGCAAACCCAAATTTCCTCATCCCGGACTGTGATATTTTCTACTCCGATGCCGGGAGCGAAAAAACGAGTAATTTCCCGACCAGTTTTTCCGTCAAAAACCAGAATATAGCCCAATCTCTGGCAAGTTATGTAAAGTGTAGATTGCCAAACAGCAATCCCGTCAACTGGATAAGAAAGGGAAACAAAATGTTCCGGTTTGAGTTGTGCGATCGCCCCATCGCGAATTGCACCCGGACAGCAACAAATATCCTGACCTCGCGCAAACCAGAGAGTATCTTCCCAAATCGCCAGCCCGGTTGCGCCCGCAAACTTAGCCGTTTGATAAGGATTCAAAACAGTAGTGTTGTCAGTTTCTCGATCGATCTCCAATAGTAGCCCTTCGGCGCGATCGACAGCGAACAACCGATTTCCAAAAAAAACAATGCCGTGCAGTGCAGATACACCGATCGGTCTGACCATTCGCAGCCCCGAAGGCTGTTTGTCCGAGATAACTGGTGAATCGAGATTCATGCTAAATTTCTTGCCGGTATTGTACAGAAAACTTCACTTGTAACTTGTAGCCGATCGCTGGAGGTTCACCAGCAAAATTGCCGAGATTCCTGATATCCGCGATTGACGCATCAACCGGGATTTTTGACGAAAAGACGCATTCTAGCCGCAGGTCACAGTTAAAAAACTCAGAATATTAGTCATTGTCAACATTGGGTTTAACAAGGTCAACCCAACCTGCTGCTGTCAATTCAAGTAAGTATAACTACTAAACTACCACTGAAAAACGCTACACAGAATTCTATTCCCGTCAAAGCAGCCAAACTAATCGTATCTGGCTGAAGATATAAATTAAGTACAACAGATTACTATATCCAGCAAAACCTTGGGTAGAATAAAAACGTGCGATCGAGTTCTTAGGTTAATCAGAAGGCAGGTTCATCATGGCTTGGAAGTCTGCTCTCAACACCAGCGCCCTTTCATTAATTCTGTCTTTACAGGCAGTTGGCACCGGTAGTTTATTCACACCAGCCGAGGCTATCAACAGCCCCGCAAACAGCGTCCACCGCCCCTCAACACCGCAGCTACCCCTCAACTTGCAAACAGCTCAACCCCCCGGACAGACGGGAAACAGAGCCAACAGCCAGCAACCCGGAGCCGCTTGGAATAACTTTCAACCGCCGGAGCAGGGAGTACCCGGAAGGCGGGAAGGGGGAGGAACCAGGGGCTTCGTCTGCCCCACTCCGATAACAGCCTTAATTCCCCAATCAACTATGGGGCAAACCATATCAGCAAAGCCCACATTTTTCTACTACCTCCCCGCAGCCGTTGACAAAACAGTTCAGTTTGAGTTAGCAGACGAAATGGACAAAACAGTATACAAAAAAAGTTTTCGGATGGTAACTAGCCGTGGCGGTATCGTTAGCGTCAGCCTCGGCTCCGACGGCAACGCGCCAGCCCTGGAAGTTGGCAAAAACTATCAATGGTACTTTACTATCAAATGCAGCCCGCAAAGCTATACAGATGATGTTCTCGTTTCCGGGTGGATCAACCGCACCGCACTCGCCCCAACAGTGAAAACACAGTTGGATCGATCGCCCGACAGTCACGCCAAGCTCAGCATCTTAGCCCAACAAGGTCTCTGGTACGAATACCTGGCAACTCTAGCTCAACTGCGCCTAGAGTCTCCCAGCGATACCAGTTTAGCCACCAAGTGGTCAGAAGTGTTGAGATCGGTCGAACTCGGCAAAATTGCCCAAGCACCATTAGTCGCCAGTGAGTTAACACCCATAACCAAAAAATAATTCGAGATTAGTTTCACTCAAAGAATGCAGCGGTAGGCCAAAAGCCAGGAACCCCTAGAGTCAGCCCTAAAATGGCATGACTTGTGCAGCCAGTACCAAAAACTAGGTTGCAAGTGCAGTATTTGTCGGCGCCACAGATAATTTTTGTGGCGTTTCGGGTTTTTTGGTCGATCGTCCTGAATAAATTCAAATTTTTGTACTCGCGAGCATTTCTGGTTCCCTTGCCTCTTGAAAGCCGGACTGTTCAAATTTTTATAGTCAAATTGCGCCCAATACTAAATGGTAAACTTGCAGAGTCAAGCAGAAGACAAACTTATTTTACAAAAAATATTAATTATGCGCCCGATAGCAAATATTGCAATATTTCGGTTGGGGATTTCACTTCTAACAGCGCTCCCTATCGCTTGCTTTTATGCCAATAAAGCTATATCCCAAACAAATGATATTTCTCAGTTTTCGGCCGCTGACAACTCAGCAAATACGGACAACGAAGCATTAGCACTCCGAAAACTGGAAATCCAACAAGATGAAACTGCAACAAACTTAAATCAACTCCCCGATTTTCCCGAAAGCAGCCCTGAACTAGAAACACAATTGAACCCCGCTGAGAACAGGCAAGATGCCTGTTCCACAATCGATGAAACTGCTTGTGGTGCTGGCATCGCCGCCGAACCAAAAAATCTGGTTGAGAGCCAGCCAAAATGTCATAACCCCCTAGATTGCAATGTTTTAGCCCAAAACCAACCCCAGACACCTCCAAACCTGCCACCGCCCCCGACTCAACCAGATCCAAATCGCGATCGATTTCTGCAACCAGCCCCGCAGCCTTCCCCACAACCTCCCCAAACACCACCAACAGTTGCGCCCCAACCCCCGTCACCAGTTCCGCAGCCGCTGCCGAATACGATAATTCAAGTACAAAAAATTGAAGTAATTGGCAGCACCATATTAAGTGAAGACGAAATTAACGCCTTAATCAAGCCGTTTGAGGGCCGTTCTGCCACCCTAGAACAGATCCAACAAATCGCCGACAAAATTACCGAAATTTACCTCAATCGCGGGTACATCACTTCCAGAGCAGTCTTGCCGCCCCAAACTATCACCGCAGGGGTAGTCAAAATTCAAGCGATCGAAGGCAAGCTGGCCCGAATTGAGGTAGAAGGAAATAAAAGAGTGCATAAAAATTACATCCGCAGCCGAATTCGACTCGGTGCCGGAATACCTTTAAGCACATCTTCATTAGAAAACCAACTCCGGCTGCTGCGAGTCGATCCTTTATTCGACAATGTAGAAGCCAGCCTGCGGGCTGGAGATAATTCAGCCGAGAGCATTCTGATCGTCAGAGTTACGGAAGCTAATCCCTTTCAATCTAGTTTCAGCTTTGACAACTACTCGCCTCCCAGCGTCGGTTCCGAAAGATTGGGGGTAAGTGTGCGGCACCGCAATATCACAGGAAATGGCGACGAACTCGCGGCGGCTTATTACCGAGCTCTCGGCGATTCAGACTTGTTCGATTTCAGCTACCGCATCCCGCTAAATGCCATGAACGGCACTTTGCAACTGAGGGCGGCACCGAACCGCAACAGTATTGTACAAGCACCTTTTGACGCTTTTGATATTTCAGGAAAATCGCATTTATTTGAATTGAGTTACCGCCAGCCGCTGCTGAGAACGCCGATCGAAGAATTTGCCTTGTCTGCCGGTGTTACTTATCAGACAAGCAGAACTTTTCTCGCCGGCGAACCGTTTCCTTTTGGCATCGGCCCGGACTCCAAGGGTGTCAGCACTACCACTGCAATTAAGCTGGGACAGGACTACATTCGGCGCGACTCGCAGGGTGCTTGGGCTTTGCGATCGCAATTTACGATCGGCACTAGCTTGTTTGATGCTACTCAAAACGATGGTTCTGCCCCTGACGGACAATTTTTGAGTTGGCTGGGTCAAGTGCAGCGAGTACAGCGATTGAACGACAAACATTTATTAATTTTGCAGTCAGATTTGCAGTTGTCTGCTAATAGTTTGTTACCTTCCCAGCAATTTGTAATTGGTGGCGGACAATCTTTGCGCGGCTACCGCCAAAATGTCCGTTCTGGCGATAACGGCTTCCGAGTATCGGTGGAGGATCGGATTGCGTTGCAGCGCGATGCTTCGGGAAATCCCAAACTTCAATTAGCTCCATTTTTGGATGCGGGTACGGTGTGGAATAATCCCAACAATCCTAATAAATTAACGAATCAGAGATTTTTAGGTGGTGTGGGTTTGGGGGTAATTTGGCAACCGATACCGCAGGTGAACCTGCGCCTAGATTACGCTTTTCCTTTGGTGAGAATTAGCGATAAAGGCGACAATTTGCAAGATAACGGCATTTACTTCAACCTAATTTATACGCCATGATCGCAGCGGGAGCATCTCTGTCGGAAAACAGCCCAGCTAGAAATTGGAGACAGGAGACAGGAGACAGGAGACAGGAGGAAAGAGGAGACAGGAGACAGGAGACAGGAGACAGGAGACAGGAGGAAAGAGGAAGAAAGAAGGAGTCAGAAGAAGTGTTTTTACAAATATTCAGATGCTCCAAAAATATTGATTTCAACATCTGACCAATCACCAATCACCAATCACTCATCACTAATGACTAATAACTAATGACCAATGACTAATGACCAATGACTAATGACTAATGACTTCATCATCTGACCAATCACTAATGACTAATAACTAATGACCAATGACTAATGACTAATGACTAATGACTAATGACTAATGACTAATGACTTCATCTATCCGATATTAATCGCCGACTTCCCCGACAACCTCCGCAGCAGCCTGAGTTTCGAGCCAGAGTTTGAGCAGCAATCGCTCCGCCCGATCGCCCAAAACAGTCGCAAACACGCCCTCGGCCCCCTCTGACGCGCCTCCAATCCACGTACCGCGCAGAGTCACTTCCACAAAATCAGCATCAGCAACACAAAGATCGATCGCCTCGCTGTCATTTCGGCGGGCCTCAGATTCCAGCAGAGACAGCGTCGGCAAATTCGCCGGCAGCAAAAATGCCGCAGTGCTCGGTTCGACGCTGATGCTTTGACCAACTCGCACAGCCAGCACAACTCGCAGCGCCACTAACTGTTCGGGAGATTGAGCCAAACGCTCTAGATTAAAGCCCGTTTCAGTGTAAGTCAACTTCAGCATATTGACAGCCCTAAATTTGGAATTGAAAGTTGGTCAGTAGTCAGTAGTCAGTAGTCAGTAGTCAGTAGTCAGTAGTCATTAGTCATTAGTCATTAGTCATTGGTTCGCGCATTACGCATGGGCAGTGAGAAACCTGGTTTATACACGAATTTTGGGACGACTCACCAGCAATGTACTAAGAAACCTCGTTTCTGGGGTCGCAAATGCGATCGCGAAATACAGTTGTTAGTTGTCAGTTGTTTTTGATTGACTAATGACCAATGACCAATGACTAATGACCAATGACTAATGACTAATTTCCTATTCCCCAATTTGGTATTCGTGCCAAAACATTTCGGAAAAAGCCACAGTGGGGTGCATAGGAGACTTCGGCTTAGTTCGCAGAGGCATTTGAGCTTCTAGGGGAGTTCGATCGCCCTTACGAGAGTTGCACCCTTCGCAAGCAGTCACCACGTTGTCCCAAGTATGCAGCCCGCCCTTCGATCGAGGCATGACGTGATCCAGCGTCAAATGTCGGTTGTTACCGCAGTATTGACAAGAATGAGCATCGCGGCGCAGAACTTCCCGGCGATTGACCGGCGGCACTTTCCAAAGGCGTTCGCTGTTGCCAAAAGTCAAGCGGATGTGTTCGGGTACGTGGATGCTGGTGCTGGGCGATCGCACCAGCCAGCCATTGCCGGTGCTATAATCTAGAGCTTGGGCCTTGCCTGTTACCAAAAGTACGATCGCCCGTTTGATGTTGACACGGCTCATCGGTAGGTAATTCTGGGAAAACACCACCACAGATTGCCTCAATACATCAGTTAGTACGGTCACGGCTACCTCCTCTTCATTAGGATTTTAGATTGAAGAATTTTAAATTTTTTGACTTCGCTCAAAACAAGTTTTAGATTTGGGATTTTGGGTGTTTCACCAGCATGATTAGATTTTAGATTTGGGATTTGTGGATGTTTTACCAGCATTGTTAGATTGAAGAATTTTAAATTTTTTGACTTCGCTCAAAACAAGTTTTAGATTTAGGATTTTGGGTGTTGCACCAGCATTGGCTGAATTTGGTTTTTTGCCAGTTTCCCAAGCCTTTCCCAATTTCTCAAATATCCAATCAAATGCCCCTGCTTCTGTCGTACAGAAGCGGGGGCAAAAAAAACTGCTTTCATGCAAATTTTCATCCTGTATCGGTACAGTTTTTTTAGCTGTACCTCCCGCTTCGCGTATCTTTCTCTGGCTGTGCCACTCCCAGACCGTCCCGGTCTACCTCGCTGTAATTAATTTCTGCATTCTGTCCCAATCCACTATAACTGGGTTTATTTAGGCTCCGGCCTGCCCGCGAGATTGCTGTGACGGTGGCAAAACTCGCCATCAAGACGCGCCGTGACGAGTCGCTGCAACCCCAAGGGCGATCGCCCTGCGGTTGATAGGTGGAATTGGTGGAGAGAAATATCACAGTAAGCACAAAGCGATCGGAGACCTTTAAATCTAGCTTTAAACATACTACACTGATATTACAGATATGTCCACCCGTCACGGAGAAAAACAATGCATACCTTACCTAGAACGTCAACCACCGAAATGGAAGTCACCAGCATTCGACTAGAAAGAGAGCTCAAGGAGAGACTCAAAGAGCTCGCGGGGAATCAAGGCTATCAAGCTTTGATTCGAGATTTGCTCTGGAATTACGTCCAGCAGAAGTCTGGAGAGTATCGCCAGATGTTTTGTCTGTCGGATATTCGAGCTAGCATTAATGCCACAGCAAAGCAGGACGAACGCTGCGCGCTTACAGGAGAGTTGATTCGAGTTAATGAGCCGATGTTGTTAGGCCTGACGATGCACGGGGAAATGGTGCCGCTGAGTATGGGGAGTATGGCTGGATAAACCAGTTTACCGAGAATTTGCCCGGCCTGGGGCGATCGCCCCAGGCGCTGAAGATTATAATATTAGACCTCTTGCCAAAAAAATCTATGTTACAATTCAAGGTTTTGAATTTCAGACCCACGAAGCTCACTCATAATTGTAAAGTGCCGATCAAACCTGCAATCTACTCCACTTAAGCCAAACCCTTCATCGGGAAATGTGGGTGAAAACTCCGCCCTTGCAGGACGACTTTAATATTGATATTTTGGTATAATTCCAGTGGTTGCGACCCACCCGCGACGATAGAGGCATCAACCTGCTTCACCAAAGTTTGCGATTGTTCGCAACGGGAAAGAAAAATCTTTAGATCGGCAAAAGAGAACAGGACAACGGCAAACATCCCTAGAATCACGCACAGTAGACAGAATTCCTTTGAGGTTTTCGACACATCAAACCGCGCTTGCTAGCAGGGTTAGTGTGCGAGAGCGAATGTCAGGCCATAAAACTCCTTGTCGGTAGAGGCAATTGCTATGAAACAGAAACTCAAATAGTGAGGTTTGGCAATCACCGTCCGCGACGGTCGGTGAGGATGCCAAGCTGACCAGTATCGATATAAAGAAGCAACCAGAGTGGCTTGTTTGGAGCGGGGAATCCCCTATTTAGATATTTTTGACAAATCGCGCGATCGGGCTAATGATTAGTGTCGATCGCGCCGAAGGGCAAATGGTCTTCATCCCAACCGGGCGGGCTATCAATCTTTGTTTGAATATCTCATAAGTTGGGAACCCTTAACAGCGGGTCATTAGTCCCCATTAGATATTAAATTTGAGATTAAAAAATTAGCAACGATCTCAAATCCGTTGGCATCCGAATTATTCATCTCTCTCTTCTGGAGACTCTGCGAACTCTGTGGCAATAGCGGTTTAATCATTCCGAAAAAAAACTATCCCATATCACAATCAACAATCAACAATATTTTAGCAATGAGCTATGAAAATTCTGTTAGTAGAAGACGACTATCGCATTGCCCAAGCATTAGCAGAAGCCCTCACCGACCAACATTATGCCGTAGATATAGCCGCCGACGGTCAAGAAGGTTGGAACTTTGCAGAAACTTTTACCTATGACTTAATTCTGCTAGATGTGATGCTGCCAAAAATAGATGGAATTACCCTCTGTCAGCGCTTGCGCCGACAAGGTTTAAAAACCCCCGTGATCGTGCTAACAGCCAGAGACACCAGCAATGATAAAGTCATAGGACTAGATGCCGGAGCTGATGATTATGTCGTTAAACCCTTCGATTTGCCAGAATTATCAGCAAGAATTAGAGCCTTACTGAGGCGGGGAAGTACAACTTTGCCACCAGTATTAGAGTGGGGAAATCTGTGTTTAAACCCGAACACCTGCGAAGTTACTTATCGCGATAGTTTGCTAAATCTTACACCAAAGGAGTACAGTTTGCTAGAATTATTCCTGCGAACAGGAGGGCGCGTTTTAACACGGAGTGCTATCCTAGACCATATATGGGCTTGTGAAGACTCACCGGGAGAGGAAACCGTCAAAGTTCACCTCCGGGGTTTGCGACAAAAACTGAAAGCAGCAGGCGCACCAGCTAATTTTATAGAGACTATTTATGGCATGGGTTATCGGCTCAACCAAAACCTCTAATCCCCAATTTCAAGCTTTGGGATGGCGTTTATTGCTATCTTACTTAACAGTGATGGTAGCTATTTTAGGAACTTCTGCTATTGCTGTTTATGAATTATTTGCCAGCAGTCTGTATCAAGAATTAGACCAGCGATTGGAGGTTTTGGCTCAAGCAGCTTCTCACAGTTTAGTTGTGATCGAAAACCAGTACCTTTCACAACATCCAGAAGAAAAAGGCGATGAATCTGACAAACAAAGCGAACAGCGCAATGATGATTCTCAGATTAAACTAGAACTCGAAAAAGTAACTCGTCAGTTAGACAGAGACGGAGATTTAGACATTCCCTGGCAAAATCTGCGCGAACCCGATCAAGCTGTAGAATGGTTTAATGAAGCAGGTGAAATGCTAGGAAATTCCGGCAAGACTTTACCGCCTTTACCGATAAAATCGGGTTTCCAAACCATACAGAACGGGCAAATTCGGTCGGCTACAATTCCAGTTTACATTTTTTCTGATGATAAAAGTCAAGAATTAAAAGGTTATATTCGCACCAGAGAATCTACTAAAGAAGTCGAAGAAGTTCTCAGCAGTCTCCGCTGGAAATTGGGTTATGGGAGTATTATTTTTCTCAGCTTGACTGCGGTTGGTGGTTTGTGGCTGACAAAGCAATCTCTCAAGCCAATTGAGGAGAGTTTTCAGCAGTTAAAACAATTCACCGCCGACGCTTCCCACGAGTTGAGAAGTCCGCTGACGGCGATTAAAACTTCAGTGGAAGTGATGCAGAATCATCCTGAGAGAATTCATGCAGCAGATGTTAAGAAAATGGCGGCGATCGACTCTGCTACTAAACAGATGACTCAGTTAGTTGAAGACTTACTTTTATTAACTAGAATGGATGCACCAGCAGCCACG
>NZ_JBARVX010000363.1:0-7690 GCF_049646505.1 Microcoleus sp. | reverse complement strand
CGCGATCGAAATTCAATCACATCTTGCTTAATAGTCACATCTTTATTACCAAAAAAATCGTGACCCAGCAGCCCGATGTCTAATGCGGGCGAGATCGGTACAACTACATTTGTAATCGCCAAACCGCCAGCTTCGATCGAAGTAAGATTTCCGAGAGCAAAAGTAGCTATTCCGTTGGGAGTTTTTGCTAGCACGCTTCCTTGAGGAACTATCTTCAAAGCAGCAGCCATTGCTGGTGTAATGACTGTGCGGCTTGCTCCAGAATCCACCATCATTTCAAACTTTTGCGTGCCGTTAAACGTGACTTCTATAACTGGGATATTAGCTTCTCGGCGTTTAATTTTGACCAGAAATACTCCCGATTTACTATCAGCCTTAGTATCCGACGAACCGGCAGGAGCCAATTCTTGGGGCATAAAACCGCAGACAGAGCGGCTCAAGTTGATTGTTTGGCCACTGGAGTTGCGGAGGAAGCATCCCTCGCTCTCTTGAGCAGTCGCTGGCGAGGAGTTGACTGCAGTGTCAAGTAAAATTGAACTGCTCAGAGAAATGACTGCTGTTAAAAGCAGTAAAGGTTTGCGGAGGTTTTTAGCGTTGGGTTGAGGTTTTTTTGAGTTGGAGAGTAAAGGCAAGGGAGATTTGCTGACCATAATTTGTTTAAACTGATATCTTGCATCATTCTCAATAAGCTCTTAAAAACCGGGTTTCTGAACGAGAGATATAGGTTGTGATGCTAAATTTGCGGTCAGAAACCCGGTTTTTGCCACAGGTACAACATCTGGGTTTAAAGGCTGTAGGTCGATCGTAACAACGACAACCGCCTTTTGGTATAAATTTAGCGCGGACTGTTGGGGGATTTAATACCAATTTCATAAAGTAGCGCTAGATATTACCCCCCCCAACCCCCCCCTTACCAAGGGGGGGGCTAAAATTTCTTCCATGCCACATATGAAAGAAAAATGCTATAAGCTTGTAATTTTGTCCGCGCAGGGCGGTAGGTCAAAAAATGCTTGACAAATGACAAACAATTTGTTTCAGTAATTGAGACCGCAAGGTTCCTAAGTCAAAAGTACCAAAGCACGTTATCTGAATTTTCACGAGATTGAGCTATAAACCGTAAAAAAAAATACAGCAGGAAATTACTGTATGAAAATAAAATGAGATTTTTATTAGACATCTGCCAAAAAGACTGTTTTGAACGGTCAGGATGCCTGTTCCAAAATGATTGTGGGAGAGGTCTATTTGGTCGATCGGCCAAAAGTCCCCAGTCGGGATCAAAATGAAATCAAACTAAACGTAAAGTAATTAAGGATGCCATGTCACTTTCAAAAGCAAAACCCGCTCTCCTAGTCCTGGCTGACGGTACTGCTTACCGCGGCTGGTCGTTTGGCGCTGACGCCACCGTCGTCGGCGAAGTAGTTTTCAATACGGGAATGACAGGCTACCAAGAAGTCTTGACCGATCCTAGCTATTGCGGCCAAATTGTCACTTTTACTTATCCAGAATTGGGCAATACCGGGGTAAATCTCGAAGACGAAGAATCCTCGCGGCCGCAAATTCGAGGTGCGATCGCCCGTAACGTATGCAGCCGCCCCAGCAACTGGCGCTGCTCGCAATCCCTGCAAGACTACCTAAAACAGTACAATATCCCCGGCATTTACGGCATCGACACCCGCGCCCTCACCCGCAAAATTCGCACTGTGGGAGCGATTAACGGCGGCATCTCGACAGTGATTCTCGACCAGGCAGAGCTGTTGGAACAAGTGCAAGACGCTCCCAGCATGGCCGGGCTGAATCTGGTACGCGAAGTGACCACCCGCAAGGTTTACGAGTGGTCGGAAGCCACGGACTCGGTGTGGGAGTTCAGTCCGACAGTCCAACCGGCCAGCGGCGAAATGTGGACGGTGGTGGCGATCGACTTTGGGATCAAGCGCAATATTCTGCGGCGTTTGGCGAGTTACGGCTGTCGGGTAATTGTTGTACCCGCTGACACGTCGGCGGAGGAAATTCTCAAATACAACCCGGACGGCATTTTTCTGTCCAACGGGCCGGGAGATCCCTCGGCGGTAACGGAAGGAATCGCGACGGCTAGAGCTTTGTTGAAGTCAGACAAACCCGTGTTCGGCATTTGCATGGGACACCAGGTGCTGGGGATTTCCTTGGGTGCGGAAACTTTTAAACTCAAGTTCGGCCACCGGGGCTTGAATCATCCTGCGGGTTTAACCCAGCAAGTAGAAATTACTAGCCAAAATCACGGTTTTGCGATCGACCCGGATTCCCTAGTCCCGGAAGTAGAAATTACTCATCTCAATTTGAACGATCGCACCGTAGCCGGATTGAAGCACAAAACCTTGCCGATGTTCTCAGTCCAGTACCACCCGGAAGCCAGTCCGGGCCCGCACGACGCTGACTATTTGTTCGATCGGTTCGTGCAGTCCATGCGAGACAATCAGAAAGTAGCTGCTTAGTCATCTTTGGGGAGTCATTAGTCATTGGTCATTAGTCATTAGTCATTAGTCATTAGTCAGTAGGGGCGGTGGATGGTGCGGGCCCGCCCTCCTGCGGTCATTAGTCAGTAGGGGCGGTGCCCCCGTGCCCGCCCTCCTGCCGTCATTGGTCATTAGTCATTAGTCATTAGTCATTAGTCATTAGTCATGTTTTGCTGTCCCCCTCGCTTTCGGTTATTGGTCATCAGTCAGCAGTCATCGGGTTGGAATTGCCTCAATTGTTTTGAGCGAATTTTCCAGCAGGCGGGACGGCGAACCCTACTCCCCACAAGAAAAAATCATTTTTGTGGGACGATCCTCCTCGCCCGTCACAGCTATTTTTGCAATTGCTCGTCTCTCAGAGGCTCTTGGTGTAGAGAGCCTCTGACTAATGACTAACGACTCCTGACCGATCGCTGACGACCAAAAAACAGTAGACAAAAAAACCAAAAACTCCTATAATGAAGCCTCAACTTTAAGCCATATCTAGCTAGGAGGGTGTCATTTCTGAGCCATTGACCCTGACCGTTAGCCTCAGAGGCACTCGCGAAGTCAAGAATAACTATCAGTTATTTCGCCTGACTGGCCTGCTGGACGCTTTTTCTGAGGCGACTTTTCGGAAGGTACTGAGCAAATGTATTGAGGAGGGTCCAAAACACGTAATTTTGGACTTGTCTCAGATAGACTTTGTGGACAGTTCTGGCTTGGGCGCACTTGTGCAACTTGTCAAGAAAGCCCAAACCGTCGAAGGGACATTGCAAATTGTCTCAAATCCCCGCGTAACTCAAACTGTTAAACTGGTTCGCTTAGAGAAATTTTTGTCTTTGCAGCCGAACGTTGATGAGGCGGTAAAAAACGTCAAGGATGCTTGACCAGAAAGTGGATTGAATTAGCTATCCGGTTCTCAACGCTGGATAGCAAATTTTTATGGTTTTGCGGAATACGGATTTTCCGAGAAGCTGCGACACGCGCAAGCTGCAAATTCCCCCGATACTTCGATTTGCGGTGGAGGGGCAGCAAAATATCTGTGGCAAACAGACAGAAAAATGCTATAAAAAGGGGAGCATTGCGATGAGTGTAAAAATCGTTTTTGAACCTGTGTTCGGGCGATCGCCGACAAAACCTAAAGCTATTTAGCGATCGAAACACTGGCAATCCTGTGAAAGCTATAATTGCTGAAGTGATGACTAGAAAAACCCAACTGTGCGGAAGTTTTATTTAAAAAAGTATGTTGCCGATCGCAGATGACGGACTCAAACTGAGCCTGACTGATATCAGTTTAAACTCAGATATTGCACCATTCTCAATAAGCCTTTTATGGACGGGCAGGATGCCCATCCCACAAGAAATTCACTCTTTGTGGAACGGGCTTCTAGCCCGTTGCTGACAATGGTGCAAGATATCAGTTTAAACCAACAGCATCCTGCAAGGGCGACACCAGCAGAAATAGAAAGAATTTCGCCCTCCGCTTGGGCATATTTGGGAGATGCAGTATACGAACTCTACATTCGGAGTTTGTACTTGATGCCCCCCAGAAGATTGCAAGCTTATCACGAATTGGTGGTGGGGCAAGTACGAGCCGAAACTCAAGCGCGTCACTTGCGATCGATCTCTCCTCACTTGAACAGTAGAGAATTAGCAATTGTCAAGCGCGGCCGCAATGCCGTATCGGGCCGTTCCAAGCGAGCCGATCCAGAGATTTACCAACAAGCTAGCAGCTTAGAAACTTTGATCGGATATTTGTACCTCACCGATCCCGAAAGATTGACCGAAATTCTGGCGCTTTTAAAACTTGAAACTGAAAGTATTTAGAAGTTAATAGTTAGGAAGGGCAGCGGATCGACCGACAATTAATTGCCCGGAAAATCTCCAATTTCAAACTCACTCGTATCGCTTGGTCAATCCCAAATCTAAAATTGTTTTGACTGGAACAACAAACTAATGAGAAAATTTACCAAACCAAACACGTCGCGATCGAATTCCGACAGCAAGCCGTTCAGAAGCGAAGGCCGCCGCCAAGACTCACAACCGTCTCCCCGCTTTGAACGCAAGCCCCGTCCCGATACTCGCGGAGTAGACGCGCCTCAAAAGCGATCGACTTTCTCCCCCCAATCCCGAGAAATGCCCGTGCGAGCAATTTTCAAACGGAATGTCGATGGCGACGGCCAACCGTCCACCCGCAGAAGTCATTTCAAAGACAGAGACACAGACAGCAGCCGGCCCGAATCGCGGGGCAATTATTACAGAGACAGAGACACAGACAGCAGCCCGCAACCGGCCCGCAACAATTTCCGAGACAGAGACAGCAGCCCCCAGGAATCGCGGGGCAATTATTACAAAGACAGAGACAGAGACAGAGGAAGAGACAGAGATAGCAGCCCGCGGGAATTCCGGGGCAATCATTTCAGAGACAGAGACAAAGACAGAGACACTCGCCCTGTGGACACTGCCTCAAATACCGTCGTGCAACCAGACGCAAACACAGACGACATGATTTACGGCCGCCATGCGGTGCAAGCGGCTTTAGAAAGCAACCAAGTGCTCAACCGGATCTGGGTTGTCCCGCACCTGCGCTACGATCCCCGCTTTCACAGCTTGCTAACCGAAGCCAAGGCCAACGGCAGCATCATTGATGAAGTTGACGATTTGCGCCTCGACTACATCACGCGGAAGGCAAACCACCAAGGCGTAGCAGCCCAAGTATCAGCTTACGAATACCTCGATTTGGCTGAACTGATCGCCAAGGCTAAGGCTGCTTGCGAAGATCCAGTGATTGTGGTAGCAGAAGGACTTAACGACCCCCACAATTTAGGGGCGATCGTTCGCACCGCAGAAGCTTTAGGAACTCAAGGCATTGTAATTCCCCAGCGGCGGGCCGTCGGGATTACTTCGGCAGTGAGAAAAGTGGCAGCAGGGGCACTGGAAAACCTGCCTGTCGCGAGGGTTGTCAATCTTAACCGGGCGCTGGAAGAATTGAAAGAAGCTGGATTCTGGATTTACGGCACTGCAGCAGGCGTGGGTGACTCGGTAGAGACAATCAAGTTCTCCGGGCCGACTGTTTTAGTTGTGGGCGGTGAAGCTGACGGTTTGAGCCTTTTGATACAGCGCGGCTGTGACGGATTAGTTTCAATTCCTTTAAGGGGAAAGACTCCTAGCCTGAATGTCTCGGTAGCAACGGGAATGGCTTTATACGAAATTTACCGCCAGCGCGGGCCCAAAAAGTTTCACGTACACGGATCTTGAAGGTGCTTGAAAAAAAAAGTACAACAGAGTAATTTATTAAGTAGCTCAATCCGGGCGATCGGTCTCAGCAGCTACTTAATAAATTACTACCAAAATGCCTAGTAGAATGTCATCTGGGAAAACATCATGACTGCACTCAAATTCAAGTTAAAGCTGAATCAAAAACAGATAACTCTGATGGATGAGAACGCACTTTGGTGATTCCCGGTTTGTCTGCAGCTAGGGCGATGCCATAATGTGTGAATACCGCCCAAAATTTAGCGGTATCACACTTTGAACAAGTAATAATATATCTGCCTCAATTAGGGACAGGTTGAAGGCGAAAGTAAAAGGAACTTTCTCCCTTGGTTTAAACAGGAATTCGACACCAATCTATTTAGATATCAGCTTAAAATAGGTTTGGATAAATTCTTGGTAGCAGTGTCACTGCCGCTTGTAAATAACAAAAGCGCGGGCGTTGCCCGCAGTACCCTGAAAACACCGTTAAATAAATTAGAAAACCAGATGAAAGAAGTCTTGATTAGCTTGCTCAATTTTTTCGGATTGGCTTGGTGGGTTGAAGTTAAAACTTCAACGCCGCGGTGCATTTACTATTTTGGTCCGTTCTTGAGCACTCAAGAGGCGGAAGCTGCAAAAGCAGGCTATGTAGAAGACATAGAAAATGAAGGTGCAGAAGGTGTTAGTGTTTCGATTCAACGCTGCAAACCTGTTACTTTGACGGTGGCAGATGACTTGGGAAAGTTTGGTGATGGAGGGCTGTGGCCTGTTTTGAGCGGTCAGTAGCAGGTGGGAAATTGTGAGCTGTGAGTTGTGATTTTTAATTTCAAATCCGGTAATATCTGATATGTTGCACGATTTGTTTAGAACCTGTAGGGGCGGATCGCTAATAGCTTGAAAAGTCGCAGATAGGTTAAATAAACTTCAAAACTTTTTGAGTGTTTGGTGATTAATTGGTTCGGAAAAACTCACAGCTTAAGACTTTCAATTGCCGACTGCTTGGGGGAAGTTCTCAATCCAGCGATCGATGTCTGCGATTACCCGATCGGGAATTTCCCAAGGAAACAAATGAGCTGTATCCCGATAGCACTCCCACTGACAATCGCGGAGGTGGCGGGCTGTTTCTAAACTGGATGCGGAGGTAATGTGCCGATCGCCCTCAGCAGCCAGCACCAAGCAGGGACATTGAATGTCGCCGAGATGCTGCAGTCGATCGTATCCTGCCCTGAGAGCGGTATTTAAAGCCTTTGTAGCCGCGCCGGAAGTCTGGAGATAGGCGGGAGTACCTGCCCGCGCCAAGTAGCGGTAAGGCGTGGCTGTATGCTGCTGGATCAAGTAGCGAAAGAGCGATCGCCTGCCAAAAGTATCAATATTCCACTGCCAACCGGGAATCACCCAATTGATGATTCCGGCTAAACCGGTGTAAAGGTTATCTTGCCAAGAGATCGGAGGGTGACTCCCTCGCGGTTTGGCAGCGGATGCCAGCACAATCAAACCCGTGACTCGCTGGGGATATTTCATCGCTAATTCCAGGGCTAAAATCCCTCCCAAAGACCATCCGACAACCAAACACCGATCGACTCCCAATCGGTCTAAAAGTGCTTCTAAATCAAGCAGGTGGTCGGTCATTTCAAAGGGATTGGAGGTGCGGCTGTTGCCGTAGCCGCGCAAGTCTGGGGCGATCGTCCGAAAGCGCTTTGAGAGGTGTTCTGTAAACACGGACATACAATCGCCAGAACCGGGATGTCCGTGCAAGCAAAGAATAGGAAATCCTTCGCCTTTGACAGAAACGCTGAGTTTTTGATGCGGCATTTTTAATAGGAAGAAGAAGTCATTAGTCATTTGTTATTTGTTATTTGTTATTTGTTATTTGTTATTTGTTATTTGTTATTTGTTATTTGTTATTTGTTATTTGTTATTTGTTATTTGTTATTTGTTATTTGTTATTTGTTATTTGTTATTTG
>NZ_JBARVX010000362.1:0-2008 GCF_049646505.1 Microcoleus sp. | reverse complement strand
TGTGCAAAATGACGCTGTGACAAACCTCTTTCCCTTCAGGATAAAACGGGCGCTGCACCTTGAGGGGCGCTTGCATTTGATTGTGGATGATTTGAGTTGAGCCGCTGCGGTTGGCGTAGACTAAATTTAGGCGACCGTGCCATCCATTATTAACGTTATCTGTATCTTGTGCGATCGAAGTTTCAGTCACAGATTTTTGAAATTCAAAACATTCACTATCAAAAACATACCACAACTGCCGCGCAGCCCGGTTATTTTATAAATAATGATAATCGTTATCTGAAATATTTTTCGGATCTGCACTGATTAGTATAACAATTTACATTTATCAAGCATCCGATCGGGGAAGATGCCCATACCATGTAAAATTAGTAACTAAAGGAGTGCAGACTATGCCTCAAGTTCTCTTCAAAGTTGATTTGACCAAACCGATGTCAGAACAGGAATTAGTCGGTCACAATCGCTGGCATCCAGATATTCCAGCAGTAGTTTCCGTCAATCCCGGCGATGTATTTCGCATCGAGTGCAAAGACTGGACAGACGGACAAATTAAAAATGACGACAGCCCCGACGACATTCGCGATGTAGACTTAACAGTAGTTCACGTTTTGAGCGGGCCAATTTACGTTAACGGCGCGCAACCCGGGGATATTTTAGTAGTCGATATCCTCGATATCGGGGCTTTGCAAGGGGACGAATGGGGTTTTACGGGAATTTTTGCTAAAGAGAACGGCGGCGGTTTCTTGACCGAACATTTTCCCACTGCTGCTAAAGCAATTTGGGATTTTCAGGGGATTTATACCGCTTCCCGACACATTCCAAAAGTGAGGTTTGCTGGGATTACCCATCCGGGTTTAATCGGCTGCGCTCCTTCTCAGGAATTGTTGAATAAATGGAACAAACGGGAAGCGGAATTAGTCGCCACAAATCCCGATCGAGTACCGCCTTTAGCAGAACTGCCGAATCCCAAAAATGCAGTTTTGGGTTCGCTGACAGGGGCAGAATTCGATCGAGTTGCTGCGGAAGCGGCGCGCACTGTTCCTCCCCGCGAACACGGGGGCAATTGCGATATTAAAAACCTGTCGCGGGGATCTAAAATTTACTTCCCGGTTTATGTCGAGGGCGCAAAACTTTCGATGGGAGACATTCACTTTTCTCAAGGTGATGGGGAGATTTCATTCTGCGGGGCAATTGAAATGTCGGGGTACATCGACCTCCACGTTGATATTATCAAAGGCGGAATGGATAAATACGCGATGGTAAACCCGATTTTCAAACCCGGGCCTGTGGAACCACGTTATTCTGAATACCTAGTTTTTGAAGGGATTTCTGTTGATGAATTTACGGGCCAGCAGTATTATCTAGATGCCCACGTTGCTTATCGGCGAGCTTGCTTGAATGCGATCGAATACTTGAAAAAGTTTGGCTTTACTGGAGAACAAGCATATTTGCTGTTAAGCTGTGCTCCGGTTGAGGGTCGAATCAGCGGCATTGTGGATATTCCCAATGCTTGCTGCACAATTGCTTTACCGACAGAAATTTTTGAGATGGATATTCTGCCGTCTTAATTATTAAGGCGGGCGCTGCCCGCCGCCTACTCATTGCATCCAAATCTACAATCCAAAATTGCTATGCCTCTTTACGATTTTAGGTGTGAAACTTGCGGCATTTTTGATAAGTGGCGCCCTCTTGCCGAAGCAGATACACCTGTGCTTTGCCCGAGTTGCGAAACTGTTGCTAAACGCATCTTTTCCCCGCCGATGATTATAACTGGAAAGCTGCGGTTGAAAGGTCAAGAAAATCAGGAACCGCAGCTAGTTAAGCGTTGTGAGGAACCTAAACCGCAGCGGAATCGCGAACATCGAGGGGGACGGCCTTGGATGATCGGTCACTGATCCAATCCGACAGTTTGACACTTCGATAATTCAGCAGGGGTTTCAACCCCTGCCTCAAAGCTGAAGTCCTCTTGCATAGGACTCTAAAATTAGTATTTGCCGTGCATAAGTCC